>JADFPZ010000120.1 GCA_022562075.1 Candidatus Zixiibacteriota bacterium
CATTTTCTGCAAAGCCATCCCTCGGTGGACGATACATTATCAGATAATGTTGTGACATGTTATCCTCATCTGGTTATTGTCTTAGTAAACAGGAACTTAGCGTATCTTTTTAAAAATTAGGCCAAATAACCGAAAAAGTCTACCGAATAAAATTAGCAAGGCAAAATTTGCGTTAAACGCTACTGCTCCCCTTTACGTGATAATAATGTTTGCGGATTTATGCTCGATTCGTATTTTAAGAATGTGTAAGAATTGCTTTCAACTTGACTGATAATAGGGCCTGGTATGAAGAAATCTATAAGTCTTGTTTCACTGATACTCTCCACTATTCTATTATTTGCTTTTTCAGCACTATCTGACCCGCCGCTTACGCCTTTTTCTGAAAAGAATAGCGCCTTTGATTCTGAAAACAGAAGTAGTTCGAGCCTCCCCGGCAGCGACAGCCTGATTGAGATATATGCCGAATGGATAGGCACACCGCAATGGATGAGTGGCGTTGATTTTAATTATGAAGCGTTTGGCGGAAGTATTGCCAAGGGAGTGGATTTCTTTGGCAGCAGTATACTCCCTGACCAGTATATAGCGGTCGAAATCATATTTGACAGTGACACAGCTAATTGGTCATACGTTCAGGTCTTTCGCCGGGATTTTGCTTACAACTCAGCAGGAGTAGGAACTTTCCCGGGTTCTGCCTGGGACATATCAGATACAGCTAATCTCCGTAGGCTGAATCTTTGCATTGTAGAATTTGAGGATGCCTCTACTCCTCCCGTCAATTTTCATTGGGACCCGGATAGCAGCTCAAAGGGGAACTATGAATACCTGTTTGTAATGAATTCCGCCTATGATTCTACCGGCACAACCTATGCCGGCATAAATATACTGCTTAATGACCCGGATGTTCTCTACGCCTGGTGGCCGAGACTTGCGGACGGCCATACTTTTTTTGAAACTGATACAGCCAAATTAGTTATTAATACCTATATTGGCCTGGTGGCCACGGCTTTTGAGGACTCAGTTTATCTCAACTGGGTCTACCCGGGTCAAAATCCTGACAATTTCAAAATCTTCTGGGATACCGATTCAATACCTGACCAGTTGCTGACAGAACAGCCTGGGAATATTCGGGACTTTGCTCACACAAACTTGATGACAGAAATAGATTATTACTATCAAATCAGGTCGTATGATTCTTTCGATAACGAACTGCTTGCAAGTCGAGTTAAAAGTACCAGAACCAGATATAATACTCTAAACATTTCACTTTTCGGACAATGGAACGGGAGTTCCAGCTACGGCGATATTTGGGGCTATACTGACAGCACAAATGGCAAAGAATATGCCTTAATATGTGGCAGGTTTTCGGGGCTGTACATTATTGACATAAACGACACGCCTTTTGTCGAAGTAGGCTTTGTTAGTGGCTGTGGCGACACCAAAGATGTCAAGACATATAGTCATTATGCAGTAATTTTTCAAGAGGGCTGCCCCACCATGATTGTGGACATTGCCGATGTTACCAATCCTCAGGTTGTTTCAACAATGTCCAGTGGCTGTCACAATGGACTGGTTGATGGACATTATGTCTATCAAATGGGCGGAAGTCCCTCAGGGCTTGTAATATACTCTATATTGGATCCGGCTAATCCTGCTTTTGTTAACGTCTATAGTCCCTACAGCTACCATGATGTAGCCATCAGAAATGATACTATGGCAGCCTGCGCTATTAATGGAATTGGAGTAGATATTCTGGATTTAACAAATCAAGAAGATACTGTTATGCTAATTGGCCAGTTCAATTACCCGAGTTCGGGAGCACATAATGCGGCCTTTAGCGAAGATGGTGACTTTCTATTTATCGGGGATGAAATTGGCAGCGGTAATTATACCAGAGTCTTTGACATTTCTAACTTAAGCAGCATTTACAAAGTGGCAGATATAATAGTCAACCCGAATACAGTTACTCATAATAGTTATGTAAAAGACGGGCATCTTTTTATAGCGCATTATGTAGACGGCTTACGCGTCTGGAATGTAGAAGACCCTACTGACCCCTACGAAGTTGCCTTTTACGATACTTACTTGCAAACTCCGATGGGTTCGTATGAAGGCGCCTGGGGTGTCTATCCTTATTTTGAATCGGGAAAAGTAATTGTCTCCGATATGCAGACCGGGCTTTATGTATTCAATACTTTCGTACCGGGAGAAAGCTGTTGTGTAGGCAACCGAGGCGACATAAACGGCGATGGTCGACCGTTCACTACTATAACAGATTTGATCTATCTGGTTGACTTCATTTTCAGGGGCGGACCGGCGCCGGCCTGCGAGGCTGAAGGCGATGTTAATGACGACAACATAGTGGCAGACTTCAACGACTTCATATTTATAGTTGACTGGATATTCAGAGGTGGCCCGGCGGCCGGCGCCTGTCCATAATAGATAAAATTTGACTCGCACTTGGGCGAGTTATCACGTCGCCGACAGGAAAAAGTTATGAAACAATATTCTAACTACAGAATCGTGCTTGGCCTTTTCTCTTTCTTGCTGGCAACTTCTCCCCCTGCTTTGTCTGCCGAAAACTTTCTTATTGAAGCTGTTTGGTACGGAACACCGCAGTGGATGAGCGGGAGAGACAATGGCTATGAAACTTTTGGCGGAAGTATTGCCAAAGGTGTTGATTTTTTTGGAAGCAACGTTGTTACAGATGACTATGTGCCGGTCGAAATAGAGTTTGAAACAGATACTGCTCTGTGGACTTTGGTACAAACTTTCCGAAGGGGGCCCTACAGTTCCGCCGGAGTCGGCACTTTTCCGGGCAGAGCCTGGGATATCAGTGACCCGGTTAATCCTCGCAGGCTGAATCTTTGCATAGTAGAATACGATGACGGCTTTGGCGGTCTTCCCGACCCAAACTTTAAATGGGATCCCGATGATAGTCCTTCCGGGAAATATGAATATCTGTTCGTGATGAATTCTTCCTATGACTTCTCTGGCACCACTTATGCGGGAATCAATATTTTGACAGGCGACCCGGATGTTCTCTATGCCTGGTGGCCGAGAGTAGCCGACGGCCACACTTTTTTGGAAAGTCTGCCGGCATCGTTGTTTATTTATCCAAGAATAAATCTTATGGCCATTCAAGTAAATTTAGCAGTACATCTGCAGTGGCTTTCTCTCGGTACTGAACCTGATAATTACAAACTTTTCTGGGGTGACTCGGCAGCTGATTCATTGCTTGCAGAACTCTCAGGAGTTGATACTACCTACTTACATTCCGGGCTTACTCCGGGAACAGATAACTTTTATCAAATTAAATCTTTCGACTCTCTGGACAACGAAATTTTGATTAGTCTTGAAACAAGTGTGACAATTCGCCAACTGGCGCCTGTTGATTCTGTATTCCCGGCCTCGCAGGAAATTACGGCCGAGCGACAAACTGACATCGTAGTAAAGTTTGACTCGACAATGGACCCGGCAACTATCAACAGCTCGACATTCAGAGTCTTCGGAAGATGGTCAGGCCCTGCTACGGGTCTGTTTCAATTCGAAAATGGGAACAGACAAGTGCGATTCACTCCCGATGAACCGTTTTTTGCCGGTGAATGGATAACTGTTTCTTTGTCTAAAGGAATTACAACCTCTGATGCTACTCCGATGGCAACTGGTTATAGCTGGAGTTTCTGGGCAAAATCCGATTATTCGTCTATTGTCCAAACGCTCGATACTGTTTTCACGGTAAGAGACAGCGGCGAAGGACATATTCAGTGTTATGGCGCTTATGCAGGAGACTTAAACGATGATGGTTTCAGCGACCTTACTATTATAAACGAAATATCTGACGATGTCCGGGTAGCATTAAATGACGGCACCGGATCATTTTCCGGGTTTACAACTTATCCGTTTTCCGGAAACGGGGTTGCCAGTCCCAACGAAGGTGGAGACTTTAACGGCGATGGCATCATAGACCTGGCCGTAGGAGCCACTATTACTGATAAACTGAGAATTTTACTTGGTGATGGATTGGGCGGATTTAACTCCGTAGTCGAATACACCGGCGGGCTCGGGATGCGGGGTGTAACTGTAATGGATATTGATGGCGATGGTGATGACGACATTATCACTTCAAATATTAGTAGCAACAATATCTCTATTTTTTTGAATAACGGCAACGGAGTCTTTTCTACAGTAATTCCAGTTGAAAGCGGCTCATCGGGCGAGTTTGCCTGCGCTGCAGCCGATGCCAACAATGACGGCATACCTGATCTCTTTGTCGGGACACAAGGCAGCAGCGAGATAGTACTGCTGCTTGGCGACGGCCAGGGCGGCTTAGAGTTTGCGTCTAAAGTGGCTGCCATGGGTAGACCCTGGATGTTAGCTGTCGGGGACGTTAATGGTGACGGCAACGTTGATGTTGTCTCTGCAAATTCCACCAGCAACAATGCGGTAGTAATTTTTGGAAACGGGCTGGGCGGTATGTCTCCCGCAGTAATATATAGTGTACCTCCATTTGCAATAGCTATTGATCTGGGTGATCTGGACGGAGATGGCGACCTGGATATGGTGACAAGCTCCTATACAGGCAACATCTTCAGGATATTCGAAAATGACGGCAGCGGCAATTTTATAAATCCGCTGGACTATCCGGCCAGTTCTACAGCTTCCTGCTGTATTTTACACGACCGCAACAATGACGGTATCCTGGATTTTACCGGAATTGATGAAATTGACGACCTGGTATTCCTGTTTACAAGCAGCTGTTGTGAAGGACAAAGAGGCGATTTTAATTCCGATGGGACAAATGCAAATATTCTCGACCTCACTTTCTTAGTCGATTTTATTTTCAGAGGCAGCGGCGACAACGGCAAGTGCCAGCTTGAAAGTGACATAAATGGCGATGGCAATCAGTCTGATATACTGGACCTTACATACCTAGTGGACTTAATTTTCAGAGGCGGCGACCCGCCAGCTGATTGCCCATAATAAAAGATTGAAAATCCTCCTGATATGCGTTTTTTGAAATTTTTTCTGCCGAACAATCCATAAATATAACCGTATAGAAATTTGTGGTTGCGTTTGACAGGAAATCATCTATTTTAGACTGGTAAATACCGCCATTGAATTATGACCCTAATCAAACCTCTTTAGTTTTGAGGAAAAAAGCAATGTCGAAACGATTCCTAATTCTATTAGCTGCGGCTTTTCTCTGCCTATATTCAATGGCACAGGCAGACCCGCCGGTTCTTAATTCCGGTTACGAATTAACCGAATACGAAAAAATCTTTCTAAAAGCAACAAACTGGCAGGAGCAGCAAGCCACATCTGTAGTACTTCGTGAAGAACATGGTCCTGCAATTTTTGCTACCTGGATTGGGGAAACACAATGGATGAGTGGTGTGAATAATGGCTTTGAAACTTTTGGCGGAAGTATGGCCAAGGGAGTGGATTTCTTTGGCAGCAGTATACTCCCTGAACAGTATGTACCGGTCGAAATCATATTTGACAGTGACACAGCTAATTGGTCAAACGTTCAGGTCTTTCGCCGGGATTTTGCTTACAACTCAGCAGGAGTAGGAACTTTTCCGGGTTCTGCCTGGGACATATCAGATGCAGCTAATCCCCGCAGGCTCAATCTTTGCATTGTAGAATTTGAGGATGCCTCTACTCCTCCCGTCAATTTTCATTGGGACCCGGATAGCAGCCCACAAGGGAACTATGAATACCTGTTTGTAATGAATTCCTCCTATGATTCTACCGGCACAACCTATGCCGGCATAAATATATTGCTTAATGACCCGGATGTTCTTTACGCCTGGTGGCCGCGGCTTGCGACCGGACACACTTATTTTGAAACCGAGCCGGCAGCTATAGAGATATTAGCTTTGATGGGCTTGAACGCGATTGCTTTTGAGAATGATGTCATTCTGGATTGGTTTTTAAGCGGCGACCCCGCTGATCACTTTGTGGTGTATTGGGGAAATTCTTCGCCCCCAACTGATACTTTAGCCGTGCTGGACGGAACAGTAAACGATTATTGGCATTCCGGCCTGACCAGGTTTATGTCCTACTTTTACCAGGTTAGGGCTTATGATGATTTAGATAATGAAATTAACTTAAGTATAGAAGCAGCTGTCTTTACACAAGAGTTTAGCACCCAGGTAAACCTTGTCGGCTACTGGAACAAATACTCCGATTACGGCGATTGCTGGGGGTATGTTGATCAGGCAACTGGCAGAGAATATGCCCTTATCTGTGCCAGGTTTGATGGCCTGAGTATTATCGATATAGATACCTTTCCGCAGGTTGAAGTCGGTTTTGTACCGGGCACCGCTGATTTAAAGGATGTAAAGATTTACCAGAATTATGCGATTATTGTATCTGAAAATGCTTCGACAATGATCGTCGATTTAAGCGATCCCAGCAACCCTCAGCAGGTTTCAATAATTCCAGGAGCCAGGCACAATTGTCTGGTAGACGGCGACTATGTTTATTTTGGCGGCGGGGCAGGTGTTGGTGGTGTTGTCATCTATGATATCTCTAATCCAGCCGCCCCACAGTTCGCTGGTGAGCATCAGCCCTTCTATTACCACGATTTTGCAATACGAAATAACATTCTGGCGGCCTGTGGAATCTGGGGAGACGGGATAGATTTACTGGATGTCAGCAACAAGGCTTCAATCCAGGTTGTTAGTCATTTTAATTATACCGCCTCTGGTGCACACAATGCAGCATTCAGCGAAGATGGCAATTACATTTTTATTGGAGATGAAATTGGTGGGTCAGGACGTCACACTCGCGTGTTTGATATTTCTGACTACAATAGTGTCTTCAAAGTTGCTGATATAGTAATTGGTGATATAGCCCATAATAGTTATGTCATAGGAGATAAAATCTTAATAGCTCATTATGCAGATGGCGTTAGAATATGGAACATATCAAATCCTGCAGCCCCATTTGAAGAAGGCTATTTTGATACACACTGGCAAACTCCGGGAGGTACGTATGACGGCGCCTGGGGTGTCTACCCGTATTATCCATCCGGAAAATTTATAGTATCTGATATGCATAATGGTTTGTTTGTGTTTGAGTCACCTCTTTTACCTCCTCCCGGTTGTTGTGAAGGCAGCCGAGGAGATATGAACGGCGACAATAGCGCGAGCTCTGACATTCTTGACTTAACATACATCGTAGACCTGATATTCAGGGGCGGCTCGGATATCTCTTGTCCGGAAGAGGGGGATATAAACGGAGACGGAGTGGCCGGAAATATCTTAGATTTGACATTCATAGTCGACATAATTTTCAGAGGCGGCCCCCCACCCGGCCCTTGTCCTTAGTAAGTAACTGACTATTTCCCGATATTTGGTGAGATTCTCTGTTGATGTTGTGGGATTTTGTGTTTTATTAGCCGAAATGTTGTATAACAAACATATTTCAGGAAATTATATAGAGATATTTCATGCCTAAGAATTTTGCGTTAACAGGCTCTTCGGGTTATGTGGCTCCGCGTCATTTGAAAGCGATTAAAGATACCGGCAATAATCTGGTAGCAGCCGTAGACCCCAATGATTCTGCGGGTATCCTGGATAGATACTTTGAAGATGTCCGTTTTTTCACAGAATTTGAGCGTTTTGACAGACATCTGGACAAATTAAGAAGAGAAGGCGAGGGAAAAGCTATAGACTTTATCTCCATCTGCTCTCCGAATTACCTACACGACGCCCACTGCCGTCTGGCTCTCAGGATTGGAGCTGACGCAATCTGTGAAAAACCTGTCGTTTTGAACCCCTGGAATATTGATGCCCTGCAGGAACTTGAACAGGAAAGCGGCAA
>JADFPZ010000121.1 GCA_022562075.1 Candidatus Zixiibacteriota bacterium
CGGTAATCGGATGCTCTACCTGTATGCGGGTATTCATCTCCATGAAGTAGAAATTCAACTCAGCGTCAACTAAGAATTCCATAGTCCCGACCCCGTGATAGTCGACAGACTTTGCACCCAGAATTGCTGCTTCGCCCATTTTCTTTCTAAGCTCGGCAGTCATTACTGGCGAAGGTGTTTCTTCCAGAAGTTTTTGGTGGCGTCTTTGCACTGAGCAGTCGCGTTCACCAACATGGACAGTATGGCCAAAGCTGTCGCCTATAATTTGCATTTCTACATGACGCGGTTTAATTAGCAATTTCTCCAGATATAAATCCGGATTGCCGAAGCTGTTAGCAGCCTCGGTTGAAGCCAGATGAAAACCACGTTCAAGCTCCGCTATGTCGCGGCAAATGCGCATGCCTTTGCCGCCCCCGCCGGCAACTGCTTTCAAAAGGACCGGAAAGCCGATTTCTTTGGCACATTCGGTAGCCTCTTCAAAAGTGGAGACAATACCGTCGGAACCGGGAATAACCGGCAGGCCGGCTTTGGTCATTAATTCTTTGGCTCTGACTTTATCGCCTAAACTCCGGATTTGCTCCGGAGTAGGACCAATAAATTTGATATTACAGGAAGCACAGATTTCTGCAAAATCGGCGTTTTCTGCCAGGAAGCCGTAGCCCGGATGGATAGCGCCGGCATTAGTAACTTCGGCTGCTGCAATTATGCGTTTAGGGTCCAGATAAGAGAGATTTGGCTGTGGCGGGCCGATACAGACGTCCTCGTCGGCAAACCTGACGTGCAGAGCGTCGCGGTCTGCCTCGGAATAGACTGCTACTGTCTTTAAGTCTAATTCCTTACAGGACCGAATAATTCGAAGGGCTATTTCACCCCGGTTGGCTATCAAAACTTTGTCAAACAAACTGTTTTCTCCTCATCGTGGCAGCCCAAAAGTCGAATTCACCCGGGCAGACCAAGATTCTTATATAACTTTTTAGTATAGCTTAATTGAGGATATCAATCAACTGCAATATATGGAATTACCTTTGGAAGCTTCGGGAATAGCCCGGATATATCGGTTTTTCGAGGCCGCAATGAGATATTGAAATGTCAGAAAGGTTATATCAGGCTGCCGGTTTCACTGCCTTAATATTTGGTCATATCAAGCTTGCCGGAGCTGCCCGAACTACCAAAGGAGGATCCATCCCCTTTTTCATCCTGCCAGCGGTCGGAAGAGCCTGTAATTCCTTTTAGGCGCAGGTCGAAATCATCAGGATTGGTTGCGTTTGCCATAGCTTCTTCGAACGATACTAAACCATCTTTGTGAAGTTTCATGATTGACTGGTCAAAAGTCTGCATGCCGTACTGAGTGCCGCCCTGCTCAATAAAATCAGGAATATTTATCGTTTTATCCGGATCAATTATGCACTCCCGGATTGCCCCCGAGGCTACCATTACTTCTACTGCCGGAACTCGTCCTGGTGAATCTGCTCTTCTTAAGAGCCTTTGGCAGATAATTGCTTTGAGGGTTCCTGCCAGAAGCAAACGTATTTGCTGGTGCTGATGAGGCGGGAAAAATGAGATAATTCTGGTTATTGTCTCGACCACATTTAAGGTATGCAATGAAGTCATCACCAGGTGACCGGTATCGGCGGCGGTTAAAGCGATTGATATCGTCTCCAGGTCACGCACCTCTCCAATCAAAATCGTATCCGGGTCCTGCCTGAAAGCGTGCCGAAGAGCTGTCGCGAATGTTTCGGTATCCCCCCCTACTTCGCGCTGGGCAATAATACATTTCTTGTCCCGGTAGATATACTCAATAGGGTCTTCAATCGTTATGATATTATCAGAACGGTTGTTATTCATATCTTCTATAAGAGATGCCAGAGTAGTCGACTTACCTGAGCCGGTCGTACCGGTTACAACTATCAAACCGCGTCTTTCCGATGTAAGCTTTTTCATAATTTCCGGCAGGTGTAATTCGTCAAAATTGGGAACCTGGGTATTGACCGCCCGGATAGCTATGCCGCTTGTGCCTCGCTGGCGAAAGAGGTTGATACGAAAACGGCCAAGCTTGGCCACTGAAAGCGCCAGATCAATCTCATGTTTTCTATGAAATCTTTCCTGCTGTTTCTCGTTTAAGATCTGGGAAACGGTCTTATCCATCTGCTCAATAGTAATCGGGTCAGTATTAATTTGCTCCAGCAGACCGTTTACTCTCAGATGAGGTCTGATACCTACGCGGATATGTAAATCTGAGGCCTTGCGGTTGAGCATTTCAACCAGCATCTGCTTTAAAGTCATAGAATCCCCTGATAATTAAATGCTTGTAGATAATATCGGCAGAAAAGAAGAAGGATTAATCTGACTCTACTAAAAAGAGCTCCTGGCCGAATTCCACTGGTTTACCGTTCTCTATCAGGATTTTGGCTATTCGGCCGCTGTACTCAGACTCTATTTCATTCATGAGTTTCATGGCCTCGACTATGCAGACTACCTGGCCTGTATTAATCCTTTGGTTAACAGAAACATACGGGTCAGAATCGGGCGATGGAGAGGAATAGAAGGTACCGACCATAGGGGACTTGATCGCTTTGAGTTTTGAAACAGCTTTGGCTGCTGCCGGCTGCTCTGCCGGAGTTTCAGCTTCTGCCTGCGGCGGTAATGGCTTTACTATAGCTTCCAGTGCAACAGGATTACGGTTGAAGCCGTTTGAGGAGGAATTAATGGAATGGACAATTTTTACTCTTCTGCCCCAGCTGGAGACTTCGAGTGATTCAATATCAGACTCTTCCACCAGCCTGATTAATTTTTTAATGTAACTTTCTCTCACTTTTTTTATCCCCGGCAAGATATCTTATCGGAAGCATCTGCCCGTCGCCTAAATATTCGCGTGAATTGCCAGCATAAAATTATATAGCTTTTGGCTCAGAGTTCCAACAAGTTTTTTAAGGTTTTGTTCAGCACTTTGCCGCCATTTCTGGTAACGACTACATCATCTTCTATTCTCACTCCACCCCAGCCGGAAATATATATTCCCGGCTCGACAGTAACTACCTGGTTGACCGAAAGCATGTCTTTTGACTTAGGTGATAGCTGTGGTCCGACATGTACGTAATAGCCGATGCCATGCCCGGTTCCATGGCCGAAATTCTTGCCATAGCCTGCTTTAACAATAATATCACGGCAGGCTTTATCTACCTGTTTAGCTGCAATACCGGCTCTTATTTTGTTTACACCGGCCCTTTGAGCTCTGAGGACGATATTGTAAATCTTTTTCTGCCTTGAACTTGCCTTGCCCACTACGACAGTCCTGGTCATATCGGACACATAGCCATTAACCGTTGCCCCAAAATCAAAGGTAATGAAATCACCTTTTTTGACCTTTTTGGCTGATGCTAAGCCATGGGGCATAGCTGAGCGGTATCCGGAAGCTACAATACTCTCAAAAGCCGGTTTTTCGGAGCCGAGCATAAGCATTTGATATTCAAGCTCTGCCGCCAGCTCTCTTTCTGAAACGCCCGGCTTTATAAGCTGAAGAATCCTGGCAAAGGCCTTATCTGCGATTTCGCAGGCTTTTTTAATGTTTTTTAGCTCAGTAGAATCTTTGACCCAGCCCAAATCTGCTAAAAGAGATTCGCTTTCGGTCAAAAGCGCCTCCGGGACATTCTCATGAAGTACTTTTTGTTTTGCGACAGACAGGTGCTCTGAGTCGAATCCGAGCTTTAAGTTTTTGTGGTGCAGCCACTTAAATCCATTAAGTGAGCTGATTGGCTCCGACTTAACAGTATGTATTTTGGCTCCTTTAACCTGCCTGGCAGCCTGAATAGTATACCGGGAATCTGTAAAAAAATGGGCTGCATTTTGCATCACTACCAGCAGCCCGGCCGACCCGCTGAAACCGCTCAAATATCTGATATGGTCAAGGTGATTCACTACCAGACCATCAAGATTCTCTGACTTTATCCTTTTTTTAAGAGCAGAAATTCTGCTAACTGACATTCTCTTTTTCCTTCCGGGAAATAAATTCTTCGACCTCAGCCAGTTTCATCCTAAAATGCGAATCGTGGTGGCGACGGCTGAGCTCCCGAAATATTTCAAGTGCCAAATTTGGCTGACCTTGTCTTAAGTACAGATCCCCCATTGTCTCTGTCATAAATGGCGAGTCGGCCGGAAGCTCACTTACAGTTTGTTTAGTTTCGGGAGGTTTTACAATTTTGATCGAAGTTGGTTCTTCTGTGCGGGCAAAGGCAACCTCGCATTTTAAGCCCTGGGTGTTGGGGTCCAGTTCCATTACTCTGCTATAGCTGGCTAAGGCAGTAACAACATTTTCCTGTTTGTAATAAATATCTCCCAGGTATTTTAGAGCCGTAAGATTATCGGGGTCATTTGTCAAAACATTGTAAAATTGATCCGCTGCCTGGTCAAAATCTTTAAGATGATAGAGTGCCAGAGCATAGATTAAGCGGCCCGACAGAGTAACTTCCGAATCGTTTAAATTCGCCTCACAAATTTCTATCGTCCGCTTATAATCTTTGTCATTAAGAAATGCTTCCGCCTGCAGCGGCCAAAAATCAAAATCATTGTTGCCCAAGTTGCCGAAATCTGAATCGGCATTGATAAATTTATCTAAAGTAAACATTGGTCGTTTTCAATATTGCCGCGAAAGTCTCAAAAATCAAGACTTTGCAGGCTCTTGCTCTGACTGATTAGCTATCTTACGATAATCTTTTAATCAAATTACTGCTGGAGCGGCCTGCCGAAAGCCGTACCCGCCTTACTTTGCCGCCGTAAGATTTGACGAACCTGGCGCCAACTATCTCCCTGACTTTGTAATCGGCTCCCTTTACCAGAATGTCCGGTCTGATAGTTTCAATCAGCCGCTCAGGCGTATCTTCGCCAAACAAAACCACGTAATCGACCGGTTTGAGACTAACTACGATAGCAGCCCGGTCGGCTTGTTTCTGAAGCGGCCTCTTATTCCCTTTGAGTCGTCTGACTGACGAATCTGAATTTAACCCGACTATAAGAATATCCCCGAATGATCTGGCTTTGTACAGATAGTCGATATGACCGCGATGAATTATATCAAAAACACCATTGGTGAAGACAACCCTCTGGCGCTGCTTCTTTAATTTTTTTAAGAGTGCGGGAAGATTCTTTTTTGAAACAGGTGCGGCGGCTTTCATCTGGTAATGTTTTCGAGTTCTATTTATACGTACACGCCTACGCGTGAAATTATTTTGCTGTTTCTGTCTCCGGAAAGAGATTGCCTTCTTTGATATTATGCTCCAGCTCCTGCCGCAAATCGTCTGTGGTGACCGTAGCAGTTCCAATTTCTCCGACGGTAAGTCCGGCTCCGGCATTGGCTACGATTGCTGATTCCACCAAATCCGCACCGGCACAGGTGGCCGCTACGAAGACTGCAATAACTGTGTCACCGGCGCCGGTAACATCATATACTTTTTTGGCAAATGTAGGAATATGGGTCGGCTCGGAATCTTCGGTGAATAGCGACATGCCATCGGGACCGCGCGTTATTAAAATAGACTTGGCTTGCAGACGCTTCAGCAGTCCCTTACCTACTTCGAGCAAATCTTTTTCATTATGAATACGCCTGCCATAGGCAAAACCGGCTTCATGATGGTTCGGTGTTATCAGTGAAACCCTCTGGTAGTTATTAAAATGAGTTTCCTTGGGGTCGACAGCAACAAAGATATTTTTTTGAAGACAGACAGACATCAGCTTTTCAAGCAGAGACTGGTTGATAACTCCCTTACCATAATCAGAAACTATAACTGCCTGGATATCGTCAGCTACTGACATGAACCTGCTGAATATTTCTTTTTCAATGTCCGGATTAACTTCATGACGGTCTTCCCGGTCGGCTCTGACTATCTGCTGGCTATGGGCTATGATTCTGGTTTTAATAGTAGTTCGTCGTGTCAAATCTGTTACTAACAAGTCATCGGAAATTTTTTCGGATTTTAATAGTTGTGATATTTTGATAGCAGCTTCGTCATTGCCGACTGTACCCAATAGCAGAGCTTCTCCGCCTAAACTGCAAATATTAGCCGCCACGTTGGCAGCGCCGCCCAGGAGAATCTTGCTTGATGAAATATTTACTACCGGTACCGGTGCTTCCGGCGAAATGCGGTCGACAGAACCGTACATATATTCATCGAGCATGATGTCGCCCAGTATGAGAACTCTGGCATCACCAAAGCCGCTGGTTATCTCTGTAATCCGCCGCAGGTCCAACTTTTTTTATTTCCTTGCTGCTTCAGTGCAAAACGTTTCCGCAAAAGCCTTTGACTAAACGACTGAAGCTGTTATTCTGGTACAAGAAAGAAAACTATTGAATTCAATTGTTTAGAAAGGCAATAAAATATGGAACAGCCTCGTCCGCAACAAATTAGTGTCGAGCTTGGAGATAAAGAAGCCGAAGGAATCTATGCCAATCTGGTAATGATTGTGCACTCTCCGACCGAGATGATAATAGATTTCGCCCGGGTAATGCCCAGAATGCCCAAAACAAAGGTCTTATCACGTATTATTATGACACCGATGCACGCCAAACTGCTCTTAAAGGCGCTTGACGATAATCTCAAGAAATTTGAAAAGCAGTTTGGAGAAATAAAAATCCATGGCATCCCCGGCCAGGACTCCAGAAATATTGGTTTTGAGACCAGAACCGACGCCGAGGAAAAAAGCGGTGACTAAGGGCTCTTTTGCATTTGTCTTACATTCGCATCTGCCTTATGTCTTATCGCATGGCCGCTGGCCGCATGGCAGTGACTGGCTTTGCGAAGCGGCAGCCGAAACCTACCTGCCGATTATCAAAATATTGCGGGAGCTTCAGGCTGAGGGCAAAAACCCCAAACTTACCATCGGTTTGTCACCTGTGCTGTGCGAGCAGTTAAGCGACCAGACTTTCAAAAAAGAGTTTGTTTCCTATTTGAACTTAAAAGTCAAATCTGCGCGCGATGATATTGAAGAATTTTTAGGTTTACAACAGCATAGCCTTTTAGACATAGCCCGGTTTTGGGAGAACTGGTACAGTTCCACGTTAGAGAATTTTGACAGACTAAATCAGGATATCGTTGGCGAGTTCAAAAGATTACAATCTGACGGACTTGTCGAAATTATCAGCTGCGGTGCCACCCACGGCTACTATCCGCTTTTGTCAACAGATGAATCGCTTCAAGTGCAGACCAAGGCTGCAGTAAAAAACTATGAAAAACATTTCGGACAAAAACCGAAAGGCATCTGGCTGCCGGAGTGCGCCTATCGTCCTGCTTATGATTGGACTCCGCCGCTGCCAATAAATGGAAAACAAGAATCGAGAAGGCGCAAAGGTGCCGACGAATTTTTGAGCGAAAGCGGTATTGAATTTTTCATTGTCGATTCGGCCCTGCTGAGAGGCGGTGAAGCGATCGGCGCCTATCTCGACCGCTTTGAAAGCCTGCGGCAATTGTTTGAGCAATACCAAAAAAGTGCGGCAAACAGGCCTGAAGAAAAAGACAAGACACCCTATGAAGTTTATCTGGTTGCATCCGACCCACAGAAAAAACCAGTCGCGGTTTTTTCACGCAACCCCGAAACAGGTCTGTTGGTCTGGCTGGGTAAATATGGCTATCCCGGTGAAAGCGACTACCTTGAATTCCACAAGAAACGTTGGCCGAGCGGTCACAAATACTGGGCAGTCACCTCGGCCAAAAGCGAGCTTGACGAAAAGTCAGAATACAACCGGGATGCTGCATTGGCTCGCATTTCCGAGAACGCCTCAGACTTTGTTCTGAAAGTTAAAGAGTTTCTGGGGGAGTACCAGAGCAA
>JADFPZ010000122.1 GCA_022562075.1 Candidatus Zixiibacteriota bacterium
TTCATCGGGCTGAAGGTTCAAGAATAGATTATCACCGAGTTTTAGCAGATGTGCAGTGAAATCTGACGGAATGGAGTCTTCGGTGTAAATCATTGTATAGGACGAACTGTCATTTTTGATAAATTCATAGCTGATCCCGCCCCCTTCTTCAGTCCAAATTCCCAGCAGTGACGGCTCATATACCAGTTCATTTTCAGTATAAAGCGGATGAAGTGACGGAATACAACCGACTAAGAACAAGCTGACTAATGATAAAATAGCCAGACTCTTCGTTTTCATAGGCTCTCCTTTTTGTGGATAAGTTTCTACAGAATCTAATGCTGAGAGGTAGCCTAAGCAAGCTGAAAGTATGACGTAGAAATGCAGGGCACCATGGCTTTTTGCGATTCTGCTTGAATAGGCTTGGAGATTGCCGCGCCCCGAAAAATCGGGGCTCGCAATGACACCATAACAGCTTGTCTATTGGATTGTCCACAGAACGGCCTGTACTGTCATTGCGAGGAGCGAAGTGACGAAGCAATCTCGCATTAATTTTGGAGTAGACCCTTCGACAGGCTCAGGACAAGTGAGGACATCTGCCGACCACATATTGAATTTTTCTTCTCTTCTGTTAAGAACCCACCGCAAGCGGGTGGGCGACCCGCCTCTAGAGTTACAAGTCAGGACTACGCCAAAAAGGCGGCTCCTGACCTACATGAATCTGAGCTAACTACGTCCCCATCTCCCACGAAGCCAGATACTTTACCTGTTCCGGGGTCAGTCTATCTATCAAGATGCCCATTGATTTGAGTTTTAAGGCCGCAATTTTGGCATCTATCTTTTCGGGAACGACATAGACTTTGTTCTCAAACTTTTTGTGGTTTTTAACCACATATTCCGCCGCCAGCGCCTGATTGGCAAACGACATATCCATTACCATGGCCGGGTGCCCTTCGGCTGCCGCCAGATTAATCAAGCGGCCTTCACTGAGTATCATTATTCTCTTTTTATTCAATGTGTACTCGACCACCTCCGGGCGAACTTCGCGTCTTTTGGAAGCAGCTTTGGCCAGACCATCCAGGTCAATCTCGACATTGAAATGTCCGGAGTTAGCTACCACAGCGCCGTCTTTCATGCGCTTGAGGTGATTAAGCCCGATAGCGTGCAGATTGCCGGTGACAGTTACAAATACATCGCCGATAGCAGAAGCTTTATTTAATGGCATCACCTGAAAGCCGTCCATGACAGCTTCAATACCTTTTACCGAATCAACTTCGCATATAACAACATTGGCGCCCATGCCTTTGGCGCGAGTAGCCAGACCGCGACCGCACCAGCCATAACCGATTATGACAAAAGTAGAGCCAGCGATTAGCAGATTGGTAGCCCGCAGGATGCCATCCAGAGTAGACTGTCCGGTGCCATAGCGGTTATCAAAAAAGTGTTTTGTCTTGGACTCGTTTACGGCTACTACCGGAAACTTAAGAGCCTTATCTTTTTCCATCGCTTTGAGTCTGATAACACCGGTGGTAGTTTCTTCGGTGCCGGCCATTATCCCTTTGATCAGCTCTTTGCGATCACTATGGATACTACTGACTAAATCCGCACCGTCATCCATGGTAATATGCGGTTTAAAATCAAGCGCCTGATGAATATGCTTGTAGTAAGTTTTTGTGTTTTCGCCTCGGATAGCAAAGACGCTGATACCGTATTCTGAAACTAAGGCCGCGGCGGTTTCATCCTGTGTTGAAAGAGGATTGGAGGCGCATAAAGTAGTATTGGCACCACCCGCTTTGAGCGTGCGCATCAAATTGGCAGTCTCGGTGGTAACGTGCAGACAGGCTGCGATATTGATACCTTTGAGAGGTTTTTCTTTTTTGAACCTTTCACGAATCAAACGCAGTACGGGCATACTTCGCTCAGCCCATTCGATTTTGCTTAGGCCGGCTTTGGCAAGTTTCTTATCCTTGATGTCAAATTTTAGAGGCATTTTTTAAGCGTCCTTCTTTAGTTTATTAGCTTTGTCAGTTTTTTCCCAGGTGAAAGTTTTTTCAGTTCTTCCAAAATGACCATAGGCGGCAGTAATAGCATAAATAGGTCTTCTCAAATCAAGATGCTTTATAATGCCCCGCGGGGTCAGATCAAAATGTTTACGAATTATTTCGGCAATTTGTGTGTCAGGAATTTTTCCGGTGTCACTGGTATCGACCATTACCGATACCGGCTCTGCCACCCCAATGGCATAGGCTAATTGCAGTGTGCAGATATCGGCCAGTTCGGCTGCGACTACGTTTTTGGCAACATAGCGCGCCATGTAGGTAGCCGAGCGGTCAACTTTGGTCGGGTCTTTGCCGGAGAAGGCGCCGCCGCCATGGGGCGTTGTGCCGCCATAGGTATCGACAATAATTTTCCTGCCGGTCATGCCGGTATCAGACTGGGGGCCGCCGACTACAAATTTGCCGGTCGGATTTACCAAAAATTTTGTTTTCTTGTCTATCATCTTTTTGGGAACAACCGGCAAAATTACTTTTTCAATTATCTCTTCTCTGGATTTTTTACTGATTTTTTTACCGCTTTTATCAAGAATCTCTGCGGTGTGCTGAGTTGAAATAACAATCGTATCTGCCCGGTATGGCTGACCGTTTTTGTATTCCAAGGTCACCTGCGATTTACCGTCGGGTCCAAGATACGGCAGTGTATTTTTTTTGCGGACATCGGCAAGTTTTCTGGCCAGCTTTTGAGCCAGCATGATTGGCATCGGCATCAGTTCTTTGGTCTCCCGGCAGGCGTAACCAACCATAAGTCCCTGGTCGCCGGCACCGCCGGTATCTACTCCCTGGGAAATATCAGGCGACTGCGTGCCAATAGCGTTAAGTACTGAACAGGTGTCGTAGTCGAATCCAAAACGGTGGTCGGTATAGCCGATATCTTTGACAGCCCGGCGGACAATATCCTGAACATCGATTTTGGCATTGGTAGTTATTTCGCCGCCGACGATGACCATGCCAACGGTTATAAAAGTTTCACAGGCGACACGGCTGGTTTTATCCTGACGAAGAACAGCATCTAAAACTTCGTCCGATATACGGTCACAAATTTTGTCGGGGTGGCCTTCGGTAACAGACTCCGACGTAAATAGATAGTCTTTACCAGGCACTTAGATTTTCTCCGGATATATTTTGATGTAACGCATAGGCTGTATCAGCTCCCCTCAATAATAGAGTTATCGCCAAGATTGAGGGTTCCTTTATAATTTCTTATTAAAACGCTCTTTCCTATCAAAGAATCTTTTAGATCAGCGTTTTTAACAGTTGAGCTCTCCCCTATTATAGAGTTTGCTATCACAGAATCCGATATCGAAACAGACCCTGCAATCGAAACATTGGGACCTATTGTAGATTTTATTATTTCAGCAGATTCGGAAATATGCACCGGCGAAACGATTTTCGAGCCGTTATAACTGCCTGAAAAATCTGCCGATTTTAGAAAATGTTCATTTGATTTTAGGATTGTCTCTTTTTTACCACAATCGTGCCAGCTACTAACTTCGCTGGCTCTAAATTTTGTCCCGCTTTCTATCATCTTCTGTAAACCATCAGTAAGTTGAATTTCCCCGCTGGTTTTCTTGTCAGATTTTATTAGTTTTGCCAGTTCATTCTTGAGCCTTGCTATTTCTTTGAAATAATAAAGGCCAATCAAAGCCAAATTCCCGGGTGGATCTTTTGGTTTTTCTACCAATTTCGTTACTATTCCGTCTTTTATGTCCGCAATACCGAATCTTCTGGGGTCAGCGACTTGTTTGACTCCGAGAACATAATCAGCTTTAGTAGTGAATGCGCCAAGGTCGCACTCGGCTATGGTGTCACCGAGAATAATCAGCAGATCACTCTCTTCTATATTGTCTAAGGCCAGGCTGACAGCATAACCTAAGCCCAGAAGTTTGTCCTGGTTCACAAATGATGACTTAAACGAATAGTTCTCGCTGACATATTCTCTGATCTGGTTACCCAAATAGCCTATGACAAAAATAACTTCATCAATATTAAGCGACAGCAGCGGATCCAGGATATGAGCCAGAATCGGTTTGCCGGCGACCTCTAAAAGTGGCTTGGGAACTGTATTTGTATGGGGCCGCAGACGCCTACCTTCGCCTGCGACGGGAATGACAACTTTCAACCGCTTCCTTTCAGTTTAGGCTGTTATTTTAGCTAAAGAATGACACTTTGACAAGTGCAATTATAGACTATAAAAATGATGAAAATAGTTTAGAATATGTAGGAGAAAGTTCCGATCCAGTCTTCAATCAGAAACTGTGTCCGGCCGATCAAAAGCGAAACCCGGCCCATGACGGTGTAGCCAAAATGGGCGCCAAACGAAATCATTATAAACCAGATACCAAGCTTGGCAGTCACACCCAGAACTCCGACATGCTCATGGGAGAAATAAAAATATATCATAGTAGAAATAACACCCACCGCGATCAGTGATGCTAAGAAATAATCAGCGAAACCTTTGGCAGTCACGAAAGTGTTCATAGTAGCCTGCATCTGCGGCAGCACAAAACCATGCAGCTGAGTTGTCAGGAAAATCCCGGCGGTTATGCCCATCACTACTGCCAGCGGCACCCGGGACATCCAGGATATTTTAGGAAAAAAACGCGAGAACATCATAAGTCCCAGCAGTCCGGGCAAAAACAGCCACCACTGACCGCCCATCATAGGATCCCAGAGTTTTTGAATTATGACAGTATCCCAGATGAGACTAACCTGATAACCGGTGGTAAGTCCGGCAAAAATATTTTCTGCAAGTCTGTAAAAGGGGTTGTCTTTATACAGAAAAGAAAAAAGCGCCAGCGTGAAAAAGGCGATTATCCAGATTTGCAGAATTTCTATGCCGCTCACGCGCTTTTCTTTCTGTTTCGTCTTTTGGTTACGAAAAAGCCGATATTGCCAATAATCACTAAAGCAATTATTACAAAGTGCACCATTGACTGAACATCCATCCCTCGAAAGGCAGTACCCGGCTTGCCTATCAAGATTTCATACTCGGCAGCGCCTTTCATACCGCCTAATAATCCCACTATCTGATTCGCTCCTAAAAAAGCATAAAACTTGGGCGCCATTACGGCCGTGCAGCCCACTCCCATAGGTACGCCATAGCCGGCGTTGACAATTGAAATCCAGTAATCGGCAGTGGCATTGTCTGCAATTTCGTAAATGAAACTCACTTGCTCGTAGTTGGTGACCGAATCCATCATCGGTAACTCAGCTAGCGGTGTGCCGCTGTTATCTGTGGGGAAAATTGATTCTATGGATATACCCATGCCTTTCAAGACGGCGACATATCCATATTTGAATCCAAGATTAACAAAATCTTCACCGTACTTTTTGTCATATTCTTTGGCAATCGCTCTGGTGACAGTCTCAGCCATCGATGGTCCGCCATAGGGGATATTACTCAACGTGATTATTTTGCAGTCTTTTCGAAACAGATGATGCGCTGCTACTATCGCCATCGGTTCGCACTCGGCCGCTGTCGAGGGGTAGTAGTCAAAAACCAGCATGACGGTGCATGAATCAGGCAGATTATCGACTGCATCATAAAACGACTGCACTTCAGGTGTAATGCTGATATCAAATTTCATGGGAACTAAAAAAGGGATTATGACAGCCAGTGCGACCATCAGGTAGACCCAGCGTCTGTCCATATTATCAAAGCGTTCCCAGATAGTCATGATTAGCTTTTACCCATATATGTTCGTTCTATACCCAGAATAATGCGTAGAGACATGGCCGCTGCACCTAAGGCCGCACCGATAATAATGCCTCTCTGCACAGCTAAATTGACACCGCCCATAATATATCTGTTTATCAGCCCGGGGATTTCTTCTGAAAATAAATTCAAGAAGGCTTCGCCCATCGGTACCCGCCAGAGCATAACCAGAGTTGCAGTTACTAACAGGATGGTAGCTTCGGCAGTACGCGCCCGAAAGGCTCTATAAGCAGCCGAAGCGATATAAAAGGCCAGGGTGGCAAACATGGTAGCCATCATAGGCGCCTGCAAATTTAAAAACAGCCAGTCGTATATCGAACCTGCCTGCCTGCCAAACAATGACGACCACGACTCAGGCAGCAGCCCTGGAATAGCCATCACCAAAACTGACAGTATGGTAATTAGTTTGTAAATCCAGTCTTCTTTGCGACGCTCTACAGACTGCCAGCTTACCCGAAGTATTGAAACAACACCTAAAAGCAGAGTGAAGCCACCGATTATAATCAGCCAATCCAAAAGCTGCCTTGAAATGCCGCCAACTATAGCTGATTTTTCATTAAGAAAGAAAGTTATGACAAAAACCAAACCGGTAATAAACGCAACTGCCAAAGGAAGCGTCGTTCTCATCAATTTTCCTCAAACCAGCTTAAATAAGTTTCGGCTGAGTCAAAAAGAACCAGGACAATTCCGATAATAATTAATATGATTATCAGGATTTTCATAAAGTCCTGCCCTTTGAGTCCACCCATCATAATTGGTTCATGCGAAAGATAGGCCGAAGCGGCGTAAAGCTCTTCACCCATCAAGGTGTAGTCACAGGCTGCAATGAAAAACGGCAGCTGTTCGGGACGGGCAGTGCCGGCTATTTGAATCGAACCGGCCGCGTTGCCTGTTTCTGCCAGTAGCAATGATTCTGCAAAAAACGCCCCCATATATATATTAGTGGCCGGACGTACGCGCATCATATAGCCATTTACAGTTGCTGTAAAAGAAAACTGCTCACCGGCGACATAGCGCACTATATCTTCGTCATAGAGTTCCGGCTTGCCTGCTTTAATATAGGCCTGCTCGACAACTTCCTGCCCTGCTGCCAGAACGAGTGGATACCTGACCGGTACGTATAGAGGAGTCTCATACTGCGCTGTTATCTGAGCCACCCGGCCAAGTATTGAAATTCCGGCTATCGTGTCTATTTCATCAAGCTCAGCTATTCCCGGAATAAACAGCACCGGGCGCCCCATCTCGGTAGCGCGACCGACTGCTTCTTCGATAGCTTCAAGTCCGGGGATTTTACGCAAGAAAAGCGGCTTGCCCTCTTTGGCCCATTTCGTAAACAATAAGATTCCCCATCCTGGCCAAAGACAGATTCCGGCAGCAATAGCGGCAGGGATAATAATAGTGAAAATAGCTTGGCTGAAGACCGCGGTATATGTATTGTCAAATTCTGAATAAACCTTTATTTGAAAGCCGCTCCAAAATTGTCCTAAAGCTCATAAAGGTCAAGAGATTTCTTGTGATACTGTCACTTATGGGTACTTTTCCTGCGTTTTACTGGCTATCAAAAACGGCTTTACATCCGGCTCCTGGCAAGCTTTATTTGCCCTTGCAGACTATTTGGAAAGCGGCAATCAATTGATATGAATGATATGAAAAAATTTCGACCGTCATTTGCATTACTTATTTTTCTGCTAATTTTCGTGACAGCTACAGATATCTATCCAAAAGATAAAAGCAGCCTTTCTCTTAAGAGTATCTCTGAGTCTTTTCAGAAACTTTCTGACAGTATTGTTCCGGCGGTAGTTCACATCATTGCCACCGGCTGGACAGGACCCACGGACGAGATGTCTGCATCGCTTTTGTCCAAGCGCCAGTATACCGGCTCCGGTGCGATTCTAGACCCAAACGGATATATCATTACTAATGCCCATGTTATCGAAGGCGCCCACTCAATCGATGTCATCCTGGCTCCCCCTCGTCACAACGGCTCACAATGGAAATCAATA
>JADFPZ010000123.1 GCA_022562075.1 Candidatus Zixiibacteriota bacterium
GATAAACGAATATACAATTTTATGGCTCAGAAAACCTGGCAAATGGCCATGTCCGAGATCATGGTACTGCTGGCAATTGATAGTCTCTGGTTAAATGATTTTGCCAACATGCCGGTCGGCTTTATTCGACAATATAGAAAGGCACGATACGAACAGGAGCTGATAGAAGTAAGAATGCTCCTTTTGAACCTGCATTTTGAATACGAAGCCTATTTGAATCCCGACCAGGACTTAAACAAACTTTATTGGAACATACTCCAAAAATATACCGGCCTGCCAAGACATGAGGATATTACAGTCTGGGCAAGCAACAGGAAATTCTTGAATTCGCCGCTAAATTCCATGAACAAATTATTGGCGAAGATAATTGCTGCCCAGTCGGTCAATTATATGAATGATTATCTTGGCCAGCCGGTTGATAATTTGAGAACCTCGGCGTTTCTTATTCAAAACTACTATCGCTTTGGCTCGAGATACAGCTGGACTGAATTACTTGAACGGGGAACCGGCGAAAAACTCAATCCCGAACATCTGGTCAGCCACTTTCAGTTATCAGACTAATATTTCACACCTGCCATTTTCATAACATCTAAACTTGAACCAGCCAAGATTCAGGGATATCTTAACCTGAAAAGATGGCTAACACTTTAATCAATATACAGAATAAAAGCATCACCGAAGGACCTATCCTGAGATCTGTTATCTCATTAGCGGCTCCTGTGGCTATGGGTATGTTCATGGAGTTTGCTCTGTCGACCACAGATTACTTTTGGGTCGGCAAACTTGGTCCGACCGCACAGGATTCAATTACTTCTTCGCTGATAGTTATCTGGACCATACTTGCAATTACCGCAATCATATCTGTCGGACTTACCGCCTTGATATCCCGTAGTATCGGTTCAGGTGATATTGAAAAAGTAATATATTTTATCAAACAGGGCTTCGCGCTGGCTATAATCTTAGGAATTTCTGCTGCAGTAATTGGAACTTTTCTTGCAGGTGACATCCTGGAATTCATGAAAGCCGGAGCTGAAACCATCAGACACGGTACTCCCTACCTGCGAATATTTTTTGCATCGGTAATTTTACTTTTTCTGATGGAAACCAGCTACGCTATTTTCAGGGCTTCCGGAGATACCAGAACCCCCATGAAAGTGGGCGTCATTGTGGTAGTTATAAACATGATATTAGACCCGCTGCTGATTTTTGGAGCAGGCCCGATTCCCGCCATGGGAGTTGCCGGGGCAAGTCTGGCTACTGCCATAGCATTTCTTACCGGTACCGTATTACTTATTACACTTATATACAAAGGCAAACTCGGTTACAAGCTTCCTCACTGGAGAACTGTTGCAACTTCTCTGAGCGGCATGCTTAAAATAGTAAAAATAGGCCTGCCGATGTCTGGTCATCAGCTGATTTTCATGATGGTCTACTGGTTCTTAATTATGATAGTTCACAGTTACGGCGAAAATGCCGGTGCGGCCATGGGAATCGGCAATCGTTTGGAATCTTTTTGTTATCTCATCGGCTACGGCATATCACTTGCCGCAGCGACCATGGTGGGGCAGAATCTTGGCGCCGGAAAACCGGAAAGGGCCGCCAAGTGCGCCTGGTATGCGGTCGGACTTGGAATCGCTGTCTCGGCATTTGTCTCCATCTTCTTTTTTGTCATCCCGCGCCAGATTGTGGGCATTTTTTCAAACGACCCCTATGTGGTGCCAATGGCAATTGACTATCTGATAATTCTGGGACTGTCCCAAATTACGATGACTGTCGAACTAGTTCTCGAAGGTTCCTTTACGGGTGCCGGCGACACTATTCCGCCAATGCTGGTCATGGTGCCCGGGCATCTGCTGAGAATCCCATTAGCCTATTATCTCTGCTTTACGCTGGACTGGGGTATCAACGGAGTCTGGTGGACGTTAACAATAACAACAACTATTAAAGCACTCATCCTGGCGTTCTGGTTCAGGCGGGGGAAATGGAAAGAAAAAATCATTTGATTTAGGTTGCTGCTATACTATTTAGCTGGTTATTCTTAGCATTATGATTCCGAGAAAACAAGTTTAAGGGAACTAAACTTATGACATCAGGACAGATTAGAAAAACAGCCCGATTCAAAATAACCGCTGACTCCATCCCGGAATATGGCTTTATCGAAAACGATGAGATAAAAATTATCGCAAACGCTCCCTGGCTGGATGACACGGAAACAGGAAAGACGGTAAAGTTGTCAGAAGTCACTCTTTTGGCTCCTGTCAAACCGAGTAAAGTAGTCTGCGTAGGACTAAATTATCATGCCCATGTCGATGCCTCGATGTCAGCCAATAAAGCCCCCGAACAACCGATGCTGTTTTTAAAGCCCCCCTCGGCGGTGATAGGACCAAATCAAAATATCGTACATCCCGGTCAGTCTAAACGAGTTGATTTCGAGGCCGAACTTGCAATTGTAATTGGGAAACTTGCAGTCAAAGTTTCTACTGGTGAGGCTCTAAGCTGTATTTTTGGATTCACCTGCGCCAACGATGTAACCGCCCGTGATTTGCAAAAAACTGACGGTCAATGGGGGAGAGCCAAAGGATTTGATACCTTCTGCCCGGTCGGGCCATGGATTGTCTCGGGAATAGATTGCCGTAATTTGAAAATAGAAGGAATACTAAACGGCGATATAAAACAGTCAGGCAATACCAAGAATATGATTTTTGATGTTCCTTTCATTATAAGTTATATCTCCGGAGTCATGACCCTTGAAGTAGGGGATCTGATTTTGACCGGCACTCCGGCTGGCATTGAAGCAATGAAGCACGGTGATAAAATCGAAATCAAAATAGAACAGATTGGCAGTTTAATAAATCAGGTAATCTCAGAATGACAGAAAGGCTTTATTACAAAGACCCGGGTCTATTGAATTTCGAGGGCACTATAATAGAAGTGATAGAATCTAACGGAAGACATATAACCGTTCTTGATAAGACGGCTTTCTATCCGACATCGGGCGGCCAGCCTCATGACAAAGGTTTGTTAAATTCCGTGGCAATTTTTGATGTCACCGAAAGCGACGGCAAAATTCAACATATTTCAGATTCTGCCGTAGGCTCAAAAGGTGACAGTGTCAAGGGTGAAGTTGACCTGGGCCGCAGAAGATATTTCCGGCAGCTTCACACCGCACAGCATATACTGAGCAGCGTTTTTATTGAGCTCTATGATTTTGAAACTGTTTCTGTTCACCTTGGCGAGGATTATGGCGCTATTGAACTGAAGCAGCCGAGCCTGGAAAGCGACCAGCTGCTCAAAGCAGAACAGCTGAGTAACGAATATATCCTGCAGTCCCTGCCTGTTGAGATAATATTTGCAGATGAACAAGAGGCACAAAAGCTGCCGCTAAGAAAGAAACCATCACGACAGGGTACAATCCGTATTATCAAAATTGGCGCGATAGACTATTCAGCCTGCGGCGGCACGCATTGCAATAACAGTTCCGAAGTTGGCCTTATCAAAATAATAAGCGTTGAAAAACAAAGGAGCAACATTCTGATTAATTTTTTGGCCGGTACCAGAGCCAAAAAAGATTATGACAAACGATTTGAGGTAACGGACACTCTTTCAAAACAGCTGACCTGCGCGGTTGATGAGTTGAAACTCCGTTTTGACAAAATTCTTGAAGAAAACAAAATGTACCGCCAGCAACTGGGCCAACTGCAGAACGAGCTACTGCCGATAAAAATCAATGAAGCTGCTGCCCAGGCAGAAAGCTCAAATAGTACAAACTTTGTATGCATAGAAGTAGATAGTATGGATTCCAAGCTTATTGGTAGCTTCGCTACTTCTTTAGCAGACAAAATCTCGGGAATTGCTTTGATTCAATTAGAAGACCGTATAATAATTGGAGTGTGCGATACTATTGATATTGAAGCTAAAGATATAGCGCGGAGGTTTTCGTCTGAGTTAAATCTGAAAGGAGGCGGAGGTAAGACCATGGCGCAGCTTGGAGGCGCTCTGAAAGGACAGCTAAATAAATACAGGGAAGTTTTGGTTAATATCTTAAATGAATTATAAGTGTAATCATATTCTGCTCGCTGTCATTATTGTTTTGCTGGCTGGCTCCGGGGCCATTGCTCAAAAGAGCGGCGAGATTTTCTTAAAGCATTCCAACGAACTCGAAGTTGTCCTCGAAAACGGGCGCTATATAACTTATGTAATCGGCGATGTTCTCTTTGAAACAGAAACCGGCACAATCAGGTGCGACTCCGCCATCTGGGACAAAGGAAAAACGATCCGTCTGCGCGGCAACATATTTTATGAAGATGAGAAATTCAGTATCAAGGCAGACTCTCTATTATACAATTTGAGAGACAAAACGACCGACGCCTTTGGACAAAGAGTCGAGCTTTGGTCGTTTGAAGATTCCCTGCTGGCCATAGGCACACAGGCGATGCTGGACCGCGAAAATGATTCAATGTATATGGAAAACCGTCCGACGCTTTATTTCAATTACCCCGACACCGCCTCAATGATAGAAGTTACCGCCGACAGAATAGATTTCAGCTCCGCCAGTAATAAAGCCGTCGCGGTCGGAAAAGTTGAGATTCTCTCTGATGACTTTAGAGCTACTGCCGGCTCTGCTGTCTTTGATACCGAAAACGATAGTCTGGAGCTGAAAGAAAAAGCCGTAGCTTTCAAAAACAACTCAAGAGTGTCAGGAAAGTTAATTGCGGTAACTTTCGTAAACAATGAGATCAACCGCATCAGCGTTATCGATTCAGCTCAAGCCGAGTTCCGGGAACCACTGAAAGAAGATACAACGTTATCGGACAATTCTATTCTAAAGGGCAAAGAGATTCATCTGTATTTTACAGACGGCCAGATGAGATCTGTCATTTGTTTCGACCAGGCTTTCTCCTGGTATTATCCGGCCATAACAACTGACAGCCTTTTTCAGGAAAACAGCATATCCGGCGATACTATTCGCTTCATCACTGAAAACGACGAATTATCTCAAGTGCAGGTTACCGGCGGTGCCATCGGCAAATATATTTCCGGCCCGCCAGAAGCACGTGAATCAAACGAGGCTGGCAAGATTGATACTGTAGATTACAAAGGCAACTACATAGAGTATAATCTTGATGATTCACTCATCACTCTTTTCGGATCAGCCGACGTCAAATCCGGAGCAGTTGCCCTGACCGCTTTTAAAATTCTGTTTAAGACCGGCGAACGTCTTATAGAGGCTTATTCTGCTCAAACCGCACAGGACTCCGGACTATCTCACAAATCGAAGTTCGATTTTCAGCCCAACCCGGTACCGGTCATACTTGCCGATGGCGACCAGCAAGTGTTCGGAGATTATCTGGTTTATTCAACTGATACAGAAAAGGGAAGAATCTACCAGTCTAAGACGAGCTACGATGAAGGAGTCTACTACGGTGAAAAACTTTATCGCGAACAGTCAGATATTTTCTACATAGATGACGGTAAATATACTACCTGCAGCGCCGAGGAACCGCACTTTCATTTCCGCTCCAGCAACCTCAAGCTGATAGAAAATGACAAACTTATAGCCCGGCCGCTGGTGTTTTATCTGGGTCGTCTGCCGATTTTAGCATTGCCGTTTTATGTGCTGCCTTTAAAGAAGGGAAGACACTCAGGGATGCTGCCGTTTGATTTTGGAAGTTTCCAGCAAGGCGACCGCTATGTCAGAAATATCGGCTACTACTGGGCGGCCTCAGAATACTGGGACTGGCAGGGTTCGTTTGATTATATAGAGAGACAGCGAACGTTTACTCTTAACAGCAAAGTCAATTTCCGCAACAGATATGTCTTTGATGGTTACCTCGCCGGAAGTTACACCAAAGTAACTTCCTTTGATGCCCTTACAGCTACTGAAAAGGATAGAACCCGCTGGATTACAAGCGGCGCTTACAGCCATACCTTTTCGCCAAGTTTTTCAATCAGGGGCAATGCGGATTTCCGCTCAGATGCTACCTACTTCGATGACTATTCGCTGAACCGCGATGAGATTCTTAACAGATCGGCCAAGTCTCAAATGAGTTTCTCAAAAAAGTTTGGTAACGGTACTTCGATTAGCGGCTCTGTCTCGCATATAGAAAATTTAGATTTAGGCAGTCGAACCAATAATTTGCCAAGTTTAACCGTTTCCCTGCCTACACTCTGGCCATTTGGCAGCGGCAGCAAAGACGAAAGCGGCAAGATAAAACAAAACTGGTATAACAATTTCACTTTTAGATACAGCCCGTCACTCTTGAACTTTTCCAGCCGGATTGAGATAGCCGATACTCTGATTCAAAACAGCGGAATTGATACAACTATTACTATAACGCGCAGCAGAAAAAAGTATGCGAAAATCTCGCATAATCCTTCTATAGGGCTGCCAACTTTAAAGCCGTTTAAATATCTGATTCTGACTCCTTCTTTTGGATACAGCGAAACCTGGTTTAAAATAAACAGTACTGACCAATCCGAATTGGCAAACATCGAACCAACAACTTACCGCACATACTCATATAGCGCCGGTATTTCTGCCCGAACGGATCTTTACGGAACGTTCTATCCCAATATCCTTGGCTTGACTGGATTAAGACACACCATCACACCCTCTGTAAGCTATGGCTATAGACCGGATATCAACCGCCACCCGCAGGTTCGCAGCTTTGCCGGAGGAGGGTCCGGCAGTGTCAAAAGCCAGTCAATATCTGTCTCGGTCAGGCAGCTTTTTCAAGCGAAATATGGCAGAGGAGATGTCCCAAAAAATATCGACTTGATTTCATTTAATTCAGGGTTCAGCTATAATTTTGAAGCGGCCACCAGACCTTACTCTAACCTGAACACAAGCTTTCAGTCAAGCGCTATACCAAGAATAAACTTTAACGGCAGCATGGTCCATTCGCTATATAAGCTGGGAACTGATGAAGTTGATTTTTGGTCGCCAAGGCTGGAAAGTTTCCGCATCGACGCCAGATTTACCATGTCTGGCAAAGCATTCATATTTGATGAAAGCTCTGAGCAGAATTTTCAAACCGGCGTCACATCGCCTACCCAGCTTAAGTCGCCTACAGCCCCCCAGCCATATGGCAGTGGGCAGTCAGGCGCGCGGGGCTGGCAATTTAGTGCTGCTTATGGCTATTCACAGACCGGTCGCGATGCAACATTCAGAAAGTTTAGCTTCTTTAGATTTAATCTAAATTTCAATCTGACTCCGTCTACCCGGGTAAGATACACCCACGATTTTGATATTGATGACAGCAAGACAATCTACAACAGAGTTCATATAGTTAAACAAATACATTGCTGGACTGGGTCAATTTATTGGGTACCAATTGGTTCCAATAAGGGATTTGGATTTAAGTTGTTTGTAACTGCCATTCCTGACATCAAAATTGATAACAATCACAGCTCTTATTTGAACGCTCTTCAGCGCTAAAACTACCCGAAACTAATGATTTTTTTACCTTTTATGGCTATTTCTAAATTTTGTTTTAGTTGACGCTAACCCCCACGATTAGACTTACTTTGAGTGAATATGAGACCCTAATAACATTCAAGGAGAGGACGCCATGACAAAAGATCAAATGATTGCCTTAATTGCTGAGAATTCCAAGATTACTAAGAAGCAGGCAACTGGCGCTGTGCAGACTTTTATGAGCACAGTGACTAAACAGCTCAAGAAAGGCGAAAAAGTATCATTCGCGGGTTTTGGAACTTTTTCTACTTCCAAAAGAA
>JADFPZ010000007.1 GCA_022562075.1 Candidatus Zixiibacteriota bacterium
TCCAGGCTACTGATAATTAGTTCTCCTTTAGTTTTCCTAACAGTTACATTTGCCGCCTATGGCAACCAACATTTCAATAGTCAGAAAAGTCATAAAACGTTTTTTTGTAGTCAATCGCGCGCTTGATTACCCTGAAGTGTTTCTGCAGGACAAAAAGCTTTTCTGGAAACTGAAGCCAAATCAGACGGTAACATCTAAGTTTTTTTCAAAGGCACTCCTACCAAATTTATTCAGACGGCCTGCATGGGTATCACAAGCTTTACAACCAGACCATCCGCAAAATTGCAAAACAAGATGCCGTACTGTTTGTTGATACCGCCTTGGAGTTTGATAAGTACGTCAACTCGTACTACAATGCCAGCCTTGACCCAATCCATTTTAATACTAAGGGACACCAGATATTGGCAAAGCTCATTGCTGCTCAAATAACTGCCAGCAGCTTGGATTGACTTCCCGTAAAGGCCTTCAATTTATTGCCATTCAGAGGCTTATAAGGCTGTTCAAAAGCTAAACAATTAGCCGTAAAACCCGACATTAATAGCTATGTGGAAGTGGCCAAAAGCACAGCTTTTAGCAGCACTTGTGGCTGCAGTATTGTCCATAGTAACAGTCAATTCATCTTCTTATGCGGCTGATCTTTACGGTCAGGTTTTGCGACGACCAGCTAAGACAAGTCCGGAAAGAGCTATGAACCGTTACCGGGGCAGGGAGAATCTGGTGAAGCTTGATGCAGGCGAAGATTGTCTTTGTAATCCAGGCTTATTTTCTGTGATTTATCTGACCGGCCAGAATCTTCCGCAGCTCAACATTCCTGACAGCGTTCCGATCATGGCTCAAAAAGATAAAATGTTTGTACCATCTGTACTGACCGTTCCTGTTGGGTCAACAGTTGAGTTTCCAAATCTTGACAAATTTTTTCATAATGTTTTTTCCTATTCGGCAGTTAAGCAGTTTGATCTGGGAAGGTATCCGCAAGGTGAATCAGAAACAGTTACTTTCGATAAACCTGGTATTGTAAAAGTTTTTTGCGAAATTCATTACACGATGCGCGCCTACGTTCACATTCTGGAGTCACCTTATTTTGCTACTTCGGATGAGCGTGGCAACTTTGTCATTAAAGATGTTTTGCCGGGAACCTATACTCTCAACGTCTGGCAGGAAAACCTGCCAGAGATAACACAAACAATCACTGTCAAGAATGATTCGACTTATTTGAAAATTGGCCAATGAAATCTGATATGACTTTAACACGTCGGTTCGTCCTTTACGTGGCCGGAATTATCTCGGTTCTGCTAATTGGCTCTCTTATTGTAACATCTGCTGTAGTCAGGTCTGCCTTTACCGATCAATTTGGTCAGCGATTGTCCAGAAGCCGGCAGGCTTTGGCCAGATATTCAGAAGTCCACGTGTTGCAGGCGGTTCAAAAACTTAAGACAGTGCTGACATCGCCAAGGTTTTTGGCTGCCGTAGCTACAAAACATACTGAGACAATTCAAAGGGAAATGCCTATTTATGAAGGTATTTTGGGTGTGGAGTTTTTGGTAATCAGGGACCGCGATCGAAAGTTAGTTTACACAACCGAAAATATCGATAAAGAATGTAAGCGTCAGGTCAATGCCTTGCCGGGAACAAATACAGAAAGCGTTATTGTCGAGTACTTCAACATAAATCAGAATCTCGTTGAAATAGTTTGTTCTGATATTTACACCAACGATGGTTTTTTTCTGGGGCAGCTTCTCTTTGGTGCTTCCGTATCAGGCGCTTTAACGACCGAATTAAAGGAACTAACAGGCTTTGATATTTTTATTAGCAAAGACGGCAAGGTTCTTGGCCAGACTAAGTCCCGGCTAACCAATATTATAACTGCCGATAAAACATTTTTCGATAGTGAAAATATTATCCTGCACGAAATCACTGAAGCAGTTATTGAAAGCGAAGAAATTCTTTTCCTTTCCCTTCCCAGTAGTTACACCAATGCTACGATTACTTTTGTCGGTTCTGTAGATGAACACATTTCTCCGATTATGAGCCAGGTAACATTGTGGCTGATTAGCTTGACTGTATTTGGCGGAGTTATTTCGCTCCTTTCAATTTACACTCTGACAAAACACCGCATTGAGCGGCAGGTTGACATTCTGGTTACAGCCTCAGAACGAATTGCCGTCGGTGATATGCAGTTTGAAGTTGTACCGCAGTCTACTGACGAACTTGGTCTCTTGGCGCAACGATTTGAACAGATGCGTCTGCGCCTGATTTCTAACCGAGAAGATTTAGAAATTGCACATCAGGAAAAACTTAACTCCGAACGTCTGGCAACAACCGGGAGTTTTGTGGCCGGCATTATTCATGATTTGAAAAACCCGCTGGCCATAATCAGAAGTTCAACTGAATTACTACAGTTGATTTTTAAGGAAAACCAAAATGCTTTGAAACATTGTTTCAACATCAATAACCAGATCGACAGAATGGTCAGTTTGACCCGTGACATTCTCGAGTACTGCCGCGGCAAAACACAATTAGAGATGCAGCAAATCCGGCTGGCAGAATATTTTGATGAATTAATTATCTTTCATAAACAAAATTTTAAGAAAGCAGGAATCGCAATAGTTTGTTCCGGGGAGCGAAGCGTTTTCGTAAGCCTTGACAGGCAGCGATTCCGCCGAGTAATAGATAATATCCTAAGCAACGCTAAAGAGGCACTCAAACCCGGCGACAAAGTCGAAATCAAGTGGACCAAGCTAACAGACAAATTGAGGATTGAAATCTCAGATAACGGACCGGGCATTCCCAAAGAAATAGTAGATAGTCTGTTTGATCCGTTTGTAACCAGCGGTAAAGTAGGCGGGACCGGGCTGGGCCTGGCAATTACAAAAAAGATTGTAGAAGATCACGGATCAGAAATTTACGTGGAATCGGACCCGGGTAATGGCACTACCTTCATTATTGACATGCCCGTTCAACTGGTAGACCAGGCTGCCTCAGGAAAAATCTTAATTTCTCAGGGGGAATTATTATGAAATGTTTTTGTAGAATATCTGTAGTTCTGGCATTGTTCCTTTGTTCGTCCAGCGCCTTTGCACAAATGCAAGTCAGTGGACTAAGCGATATCTTATTTAAAAACGCAGAAGAAAAAGATGTGACCAATCTGACATTTCTGGGATTTTCAAATTTCCACTCTCTTCGTACCCGTCTGTTTTTTGACGGCACTATCGACAGAGACGTTTACTTTTTTGCTCAAATTTTGGTAGATAACCTTACCGGCTTTCAGCTTTATGCTGCCTATGCTCGCTTTCAAAATCTGTCCGGACCAAAGCTGAATCTGCAGTTGGGACTTATTCCTGCAACTATTGGTTCCTTTGCTCCCAGAACATATAGCGACAAAAATCCGCTGGTTGGAGTGCCGCTGCTTTATAATTTTCATACTGCCATAAATCCAAGATCATTGGGAAGCAGTGGAACACTGGCAGAATTGTCGGCGGCCAAAGATGCACGGAGCAGGGGTGGTCTGCCAGTCATCTATGACGCCTGCTGGAACACCGGAATTGAAATATATGGTTCTGCTGGAAATCTGGACTACTCGTTCGGAATATTGTCAGGCTCTGTTAGCAAACCGACAGTTGATCAGACCAAAGAAATTCCTCAGTTCACTTCACGCTTTGTTTATAATTTTGGGCCGGGTTTAAAATTCGGAGCTTCGGCCTATTATGGACCGTACTTGTTTGAAGAAATTTTTGGTGAAGGCGACATTCTTGAAAACACACAATTTCGCAGCAGCGATTTTATAAATGCCGGTATTGGCTACGAGCTCTATTATGCCAAGAGATATCTGGAAATTTTTTCAGAAGCCTTCTACTCCACCTGGGAATACCCGGGACTTCCTGATCTTGATTTGATTTCGGGTTATTTTGAATTTAAATATAAGTTCAGACCCCGCTGGTATATAGCCGGCAGATTTGGACTATCGGAACCGGCTGAAATAGAAACAGCTCCCGGAATAAGTGAAAAATGGGACTATCCCTTAAAGCGCTATGAATTCGGTCTCGGCTACAAGGCGCTGCGCAAAATGACCATTAAGCTTGTCACTCAGATAAACCGTTTCGACCAGATTGATTCGTTTGATAACCAACTTATAGCGCTGCAGATATCTTCAGTTTTTAATTAGCTCCGGCAGCAGCTTTGGCTTTGTAATTTTTTTCGTAAACCACCAATACTTCGATTAATTTATCAATATCGTTTTCATTATTAAACAAGTGGGCAGATATTCTTATGGAGCCTTCCCGGTTGGCAGCCTTTATTTTATTTTCCAGCATATATTTAAACAGCAAGTTGTAGTTGTCGCAGGTAAACGTGAAAATCGAAGATCGTTCGTTTTCAACAAGCGAAGATTTGATTTTGTAAAACTCGGTTTCCTTTAAGTAACTCACAAGCCTGTCTATTAAAGCATGATTGTGCTTTTGAATATTTTCAACTCCCAGGTCTGCTATGATATCGATAGCAGTCTTCATCCCCAGCATGTTCAAAGTCGCATAGTAGCCGGCTTCAAATTTTTCGGCCGTGTCAAAATATGGCAAATCGTATTTAAACAGGTCGGTGTGATTTAATTGCCAATCGGCCGCGTACCAGGTTATGGATTGCGGAATCAGCTTGTCCTTAACAGAATCAGAGATGAAAAAGAAGCCGCTGCCGTATGGGGAAAGCAGCCATTTCTGGCAGCCGCAAGCAAGTATATCTATGCCAAGCTCTTTAACCTTGATAGGTTCCGCACCCACTCCCTGAATTGCATCGACGACAAAATAAATTCCGTGCTTTTTGCAAAGTTCAGAAACGCCAGCCAGATTAATTTTGTAACCATCAAAAAACTGCACGAAGGATACGCTGATAACTTTGGTCTTGTCACTGACCGCTTTTTCGAGTTCCTTTAAATCAAACTGTCTATCAGTAGATTTTACAAAAGTAAGTTTAAGGTTTTTTGTCTCCGCAGCTCCCCGCCAGGCATAAACTGCTGCCGGAAATTCAACATCTGAGACCAATATTTCGTCCCCTTCTTTAAGCGGCAAACCATAGGCGGCTAGATCTAAACCGAAAGAAGTATTCATACTGAGGCCAATCTGGCGTGCTTCGGCTCCTATTAGATTAGCAAAGTCTTGGCGCAGGGTGTCTTTGAGTGCGTACATTTGACGGATATCTTCTTTTTCTACCGCCAGACGCAAATCGATATTTTCTACTATTGCTTCTTTGGCCTCTTCAGGCAACGGCCCGTAGGCCGCGGTATTAAAATATACTATATCGTTTGTGTGCGGAAACATTTCACGCGCTGACTCAAAGTTATCTTTCATTAACTTTTTCTTCTTTTAAAGTTGGTACAAATATCCGATAATTACCAGACACCCGGCTAATTTTAAGAGTACTCCAAAAAGTAGATAGCTAAACAGCAAGGCCGGCAGGCGAGTGCGTGTTAACAGACCAACGATGGCAGGTACCGCTCCAAGTGTAAAAGCAAACAGCGCCCCGGCAACCCCGGTACGAATTCCGGATAACGGCAGCATTATATAAAAGTAGCTGTAGACCAAAGCGGGTATAACCACATAAAGCAGCAGCTCCATTACAAAATTCATCATGAACCAGGCCTTGCCTATCGGCTCGAGAATTTCAACAGGAATACCACGGTAGATTTTCATTTTTATTCCGGCATATTCCCAGATCAAACTAATTACGAAAAGATAAGCGCCGGCTGCGCCAATACAGTACAACAAAAGCTCTGTTGAAATCATTTTAACCAACCATGTTTTATGTACCAGTCATAGGTTGCACAGGCACCATCTTCGAATGAAACAGAAGAAGAAAATCCGAATAATTCTTTGGCTTTGCTGGTGGTGACCTCCCACGACGATAAAATCTCTTTGGCTTTCTCTAAAGATAACATCGGTGTTGCTCCAACTACTGTCGATATTGTTTGCACCACAAAGGCCATAGTGTAAAGCACAAAAGCCGGAATGTATAAACGAAAACCATCTTTGCCGCAGGCCTCAGCCATCAGTTCGATTAATTGTTTCATACTGTAGGCCTTGCTTTCTGCTACAAAACATATCTCGCCAGAGGGCGTACTTTTTGTAACTGCCAGATAAAATGCCTGGCATAAGTCGCCAACTTCGACAAGCTGCAGCTTTCTTGAAGAATCGCCAATAAACGGACGGATGCCTTTGTAGACCGCTTCAAAAAATGGAAAAACTTCTTTATCACCGGGTCCATATATTGCCGGCGGACGGATCGACAAAACATTAAATTTATCCTGGTAAGATAGCGCTGCCGCCTCTCCGGCTAATTTCGATGAACCGTAGCTGGAGATTGGATTAGGTTTGTCAGACTCTGTCACAGGCCGACCATCTTTTGTCGGACCGGCTGCAGCCAGCGACGAAACATAGATAACTTTTTTGACGTTCGGATTGTGCCGGCTGATTGCCTCAAAAAGGTTAGCGGTACCTTTTTCGTTTACATCATAAAACATCTGTTTCTTTTTTGCTTTGACTACTCCGGCATTATGAATGACGTAATCAACGTCTTTAACCATTTCAATCAGAGACTCAGCAGAGGTCACATCTCCAAAGCGGTAGTCGACTTTGAGTCCCTCGAGCATAGCCAGGTCGGCTGTCTTGCGCACACCGGCCATAACCTGAAAGCCGCTGTCAAGAAATTTGCGGCAGAGCTGTGCCCCCACAAAACCATTGGCGCCGGTAATGAGAATCGAACTGTCTGACTGGTTCATCTATGAAAGTTACGCAATCTGCTATTTTAAGACAAGAAAGATGGACAGTTAATAATTCGTGAAACTAAAACTCCTGGGCTGTGAATTTGAAGATTTCGGCAAATTTATCTTTGTAGCTGTTTTTGGGGAGCCCCGCTTTCAAACAGAGCCGTTCCAAAGACTGTTTTCTGTCCCAGCCTTTTTCTGATAATTCTGAAGGAAAAATAATGGCGGAGTGCATATCGAGTTTTATCATGAGACCGTGAATACCTATGTTGATTGTACTAAAATCGTTGACGAGTTCTATTCTGGACAGAATAAATAGCTTTAATTCAATTGAGTCTAACTCGGATTCTGTCAAAGCGTGTGACTCTATTCCCTGTGTTGCCGCGGCCTGAGCCATCTCTGCCACCGCCTGATAAAGAGGTTCTCGGATTTTCACCCGCCCGGCTGTCCCTTTTGGTTCTCCGCCTACTGCAATTGTGACATAGGCACCGCGCTGAAATTTCAGATCTTTTAAGACTGGCGGCGAATATTCTTCGTCTTTTAGCTTAGCCGTGATGGCGCTGGCTACTATTTCTTTTAATTTTTCTTTATGCTTTTCAACCAGCTCTAATTCTTCTTCTTTAGTAGGGGAATTTTTGCGAATTGATTTTACCTTGCCAAAACTCCCCGGCATATCACTGCTCAGTATGGCAGCCGACATATAGCCGACTACTTCGTCAACTTGTCCGGTGGTCTCTCCGGAATTCGCATACCCCAGAAATCTTATATCTTTTCCGCCGAGTTGTTTGGCAGCATGAAGCGCTGCCGCGATAGCTCCGCCGCCTGAAGCTTCAGCTTTGCCGGATTCGATGGCGTCCATCAGAGCTTTTGGGTCAAACTTTTGAATAGCGCTTTGCAAAAGCGAATCCATGGCTTTGGCTTCTTTTTGCGTATGAAAATGTGATAGATTACTGGCGGCAACTATCAACGTATTTGTCCCCGATAGTGCCGAGCCAAGCGCCTGGCCAAGCGCCCGGGCGGTGTCCTCCTCCTGTTCACCCATAATAATTGCGATTAGCTTAAATTTCCCCAGCACAACCTGTAAAAACGGAAGCTGAACTTCCAGCGAATGCTCCCCACGGGTAGGTCCGGTGGCATGACCCATATTTGAGAGATAGACCGACAGATTGATAGAAGCAATTTTTTCAGACAATTCCTTTTCTATTTCCACTACACCCATCGGGGTTTCATATCCCACACCTTCATAAACTGAGCAGCCCTTAAAAAAAACAGTGTTCGATGGTGCTATGACTACCACATTATCAAACTGCTCACCTTCTAACAGCTTAAAGGCCCTGGCCGCTATCTTTCCTGAATAAAGAAAACCGGAATGCGGAACAATCACAGCCAGCGGCCGTCCGGTCAAAGGAATCTTTTGCGCTTCAGTAAATAGTGACGCTACTGCTTTGCTAAGCTCTATCGGGTTCGCCGGATAAAATTTACCGGCCACAGCTGGTTTGCGAATTACGGGAGTTTCTTCTGTCATTATGCTTCTATATGCAGTAATTTTCTTAAGAAGAAGACGGAGCAGAGCCGGACTTACCCGAATCCGTTCTGGTTCCTTCTACCATCGCCGCCAGTGATGAAATTATGCTGCTGGCTTCAATGGGCATGAAGATTTTGCTGCCTTCACCTTCAGCCAGCTTGGGCAGCATTTCCAGATATTTGAGGGTGATTAATTTTTCGTCGGGCCTTCCCTTATGAATGGCGCTAAAGACAGTTTCAATCGCCCGTCCTTCACCTTCGGCTACTGTTTCCTGGCGGTATTTTTCAGCGTCAGCTTTTTTCTTAACGGATTCGGCATAGCCTTCGGCTTCCAAAATCTGTGACTCACGGCTGCCTTCGGCTTTGGTAATCTGTGCCTGACGGAATCCTTCGGCTTCAAGGATAGTCGCGCGTTTTTCACGTTCGGCTTTCATCTGGCGGCTCATGGCCTCGTTGATGTCCTGGGGCGGGTCTATTCGCTGAAGTTCCACGCGGTTGACTTTTACGCCCCATTTGTCGGTGGCGGTATCAAGTACATCACGCAGCTGAGAGTTGATTTGGTCGCGCGAGCTTAAACACTCGTCAAGGTCAAGTTCGCCTATGACATTTCTTAAATTCGTTTGGGCAAGTTTGGTGGCCGCCAGAATATAGTTCGAAATTTCATAGCGCGCCCTGACCGGATCTGTCACCTGAGCGTAAATTATAGCGTCTACTTCAACGCCAACATTATCTTTTGTAATCACTCTTTGCGGAGGCACATCAAGCACAACTTCGCGCATGTCAATTTTGGAAACCGTGTCAAAGAGCGGAAAAATGAGATTGAGCCCGGGGCCAAGCAGCCGGTTGAATTTTCCGAGACGCTCAACCAGTCCTCTCTCAAACGGCCTGATAATCCTGACAGCCGCAATACCGACCACGAAAGCAAACACTACAAAAATAATCAAAAACATTATTACGGGACTATTCATCTTGCCCACCTTCTTCTGTGAACTTTTCAACATTTAAGCGCGTGCCGGATACTGACAGTACTTTAATGCGGGCGCCCTCTGCCATAGCGCTATCGGCTGAGGCAATCCAGATTTCTCCGCCTATTTGCACCTGACCGCCATTGTCAGGATCAATCGGCTTAATCACCCGGCCGGTTTGTCCAACTAAGGCATCTACATTTGATTTTTGGGCCGATGCCTTATCCAGCTTTTTAGCTAATATTCTTGTTGGCGGCAAAAGCGCTACCGAGACAATGACAAAAATTCCTATTTGCCAATAAAATTGGTCTGGTGAAAAATAGCTGTACACTCCCGATGCCAAAGCTCCTGCAAAAAAGCAGACAAAGATTAAGGTCGGGGTGGTAAGCTCTATTATTAAAAAGATAACCGCTGCTCCCAGCCAGATCCAAACAATACCGGACATCACAAATCCGTCAATATGTCAACTGCGTTAGCCATTTTTTCCTGCATTATACTAAATGAAAACTTGTTTTTGTGCTAAAAGTCAACCTAAATCCCAGCCTGTCTGATTTCTTGCAAGGTGGCTTCTTAAAAAACGTTAAAGTTAATCAGACAATTTCCTGCATAACTTTTTTCAGACGATCTTCGACTTCCAAAGCCAGACTGTCGAGATTTGATTCCGGCAGCATCTTTGAAATCATCGTCGGCAGCGCCAGAGTAACTACCGTAGCGTCATCCTGCCGGTAGACTGTAAATTTGCAGGGCATAAACATTGAAACATCTATATCTTTCTTTAGTGCTTCATAAGCAAAGCCGGAATTGCAGACCTCGATAATCTTTAAGGGACCTCTCTCAAATCCTTTTTCCGCCAGAGTAGCCTGGACATCGTGAACTGCCAGAACTCTGAATTGATTTTCTACAGATTTTTCCTGGAGTGCCTCGGACACTTCTTCAAAAGATTTCTTCGATTTTAATCTAAAAGCTAGTTCATCTGACATTATTAGCCGCCTTTTTGGTTAAATGTTTTGTCTATGTTTCTATCTCATAACTGGTAGTTACTTCGACTTGTTCCTTTAAGGTCTGGCTGACAGTACAATATTTTCCCTCCGACAGCTCAATCGCCTGTGCCAGCTTATTCTCGTCAAGGTTTTCACCTCTGGCTATATATTTGATTTCAATAGCATAAAAAGGGCGAGGGTGACCTTCGTCTACCTGGTGTGCTACTACTTCAATTTTAAGCTCGCTTAGTTTTTGCCGCTGCTTTTTTAAAATACTGACAATATCAATCCCGGTACAGCCGGCCACACCAAACAGAATCAACTCAGTTGGGCTGTAACCTTCTCCTTTGCCGCCGAATTTTTCTGAACTGTCGGTCGTTATTTTATGCCCGTAGGTACTGGTCCCCTCAAATTTGAGACCTCCCACCCATTTCATTTTCCTAATTGACTGACCCATAATATTTCTGTGATTCCTTTTTATAAGTGAACTTGCTGCTACGAATTACGTTCCCGGAAAATTCCGTTTTCAAATCCCTGTATTCTTTTCTCTTTATCTGCGAGCTTCAGTCTCTTTTCAGCTATCAGGCAATAATCCAATTCTCGTTCAATGCCTATGTATTTGCGATCGAGTTTTTTGGCCGCAACCGAAGTTGTTCCGGAACCCAGAAAGGGATCAAAAATCAGGTCGCCTTTGTCGCTTGAGGCCAGAATTATTTTAGCCAGCAGCTTCTCCGGTTTTTGGGTGGGATGCTCTGTGTTTTCCGGCATTGACCAGAATGGCACGGTGATATCATTCCATAAATTAGAGGGAGAGGTCAGCCGGTAGTTGCCATCGGGGCTTTCGGTCCAGTCTTTTGGTTTTTTAAATATGTCCCGATAAGGAGCAATTACTTTTCGGTGTACTTTAACAGCATTAACATTGAAATTGTATTTTTGAGACATAGTACAAAACCAAATATCTTCTGAGCAATTTTTCCAGTTAGCTTTGGCGCCGCGCCCTTTTTCTCGTTCCCAGGTAATCCTGTTTTGAATTTGAAAATATTTGCCTGCCAGACTGGAAATCGGTCCGGCAGAGCGCCAGTCACCGCAAATATATATTGACGCTGTCGGCTTTAGTAGACGCAACAGCGGTTTAAGCCAACTTTCTAATAGAGCTTCATACTTTTGGGCTGTTTGTAGTTTGAACTTTTGGCCGTTAAAAGTTTTGTTCAGATTATAGGGCGGGTCCAAGAAGAGCAGGTCGACAAAACTGTCGGGAAGAAAGCTGACAACGTCCAGCATATCACCGAAAATGGTGCTATTAGTAACCGAATTAATATTCGTCTTTGCTTTTACCTCTATCAGCTTTTTTCTGAGACTTTTCTTTTCAGACGCACTAAGAGTAAGAGTTTTGTTTCGAGGCGCGCTGATTTTAGCGGCTGAGCTGGCGATGTTGTTTTGCAGCATAACATCAATAATATATTGGCGCTGTTACCAGCCTGCAAAATTAAACTTTGCTCTAAAAATCGGCCAGCTGGCTTTTTAACTCTGCGACGTTAGATGCCGGAAGTAAGCAGACAGAGTTACGGCAAAGAAAAGCTCTGACTTCACCCTTGTCCGGCTGACGGCCTTCGAACAGAGGCAGCCTTGATTCGCCGCTGTTATCAAAAGCAACCAGGCTATTCGGTATATAGTGGCTATAGGCAATATCAAGCATCTCGTCAAATTCCTGGCCGTTTCCGACTACCACAATTTCAATTTTATCTTCGAAATAATAATCAAGCGCAAACAGTGCCGAGCTATAACCGGCCGGGTAATTGGCAATGTAACCGGACAAAGACTTTAGGCCCTTCTCGGCAGCAGCATAATATTTTACATTATCTGTTATACGATGGAGCTTGAGCAAGGCTCCTATTAAAAAAGACGCCGAGGCCGGAATGGCGCCATCGCGCTCTTCTTTAGGACGGAAAAGCAAATCAGTCTGCCCGTCGGGGCGCAGATAAAATTTTCCGGATTCCGACGTAAATAATACAATAGCGTTATCGGCCAGCTCTTCTGCAAACTCTATCCAGCTGCCGTTGTCGCCCAGATTATCAGACTCGTAGAGGTCAATAAGACCACGTAGCAAAAAACCATAGTCTTCAAGGAACTGCCCCTGTGAATGCACACCTTCGCGATAAGCGTGGGTCAGCTTATTTCCCTTAAATAGTTCATCGCGAATAAACGAGGCTGCTTTGATGGCAGCTTTTAGATATTTTTTGTTGTGCGTCACCTGATAGCCGCGGCAAAAAGCGCTTATAGCCAGGCCGTTCCATGATGTTAGAATCTTGTCGTCAGTAAAGGGACGAATCCGCCCGGAACGGGCATTCAGCATTTCGTTCTTGCAGTTGCGCAAAAATCTTTCAAAATCTTTAACATTACTTTTTGAAACTGCGCGCTCCGACCTGCTGGTGACATTTAAGATATTATGCCCCTCAAAATTCCCGCCAGGCGTAACGTTATAGTATGTCATGAACAGTTCTGCTTTGTCGCCCAGAACTTCCTTGATTTCTTTAGTGCTCCAGACGTAGAACTTACCTTCTTCGCCTTCGCTGTCCGCATCCAGCGCCGAATAAAAGCCGCCGCTTTTGTCAGTCATCTCCCGCAACAGGTAGTCGAGCGTTCCACTGATTACTTTTAAGTAAAAATCGTTTTTGGTGATCAGGAAAGCATCGGCATAGACAGGCACCAACAGCGCATTATCGTAGAGCATCTTTTCAAAATGGGGGATAAGCCACTTTTGGTCGGTGGCATAGCGGTGAAAGCCACCGCCTATCTGGTCATAAATACCGCCGTTGGCCATGTTTATTAATGCTTTTTCTGCAGCCTGCAAATAACGGGCGTCGCCTGAGCGCTTATAGTGACGCAAGAAAAGCGACAGCTCTGTGGCATGGGGAAACTTGGGCCTGTTGCCGAATCCGCCGTAGGTCTGGTCAAAATTTGAAAATAGCTGCCTGGCGGCCTTGGACAGAGCCTTTCTATCTAATTCGGTATGAGGCAGGTTGGAACTTAGGCTTTTAGAATGCTTGGCAAAAATATCTTCGGCAGAACTAACCACGTCATCCTTGCGGGTGCGGTAAGCTTCGCCAAGCTGCGTGATAATTTTTGGAAAGCCGGGTCTGCCATAACGGTCCTCGGGCGGAAAATAGGTGCCTGCAAAAAATGGTTTAAGCTCAGGTGTCAGAAAGACCGACATCGGCCAGCCGCCGCGACCGGTCATGGCAGTTGTAAAGGCCATATAAATTTCATCAATATCCGGTCGCTGTTCGCGGTCTACTTTGATTGACACAAAGTATTTGTTCATAAGAGCCGCAATGCTGTCATTTTCAAATGATTCATGCTCCATTACATGACACCAGTGGCAGGCTGAATACCCGATTGACAAGAAAATTGGTTTATCTTCGGCTTTGGCCTTGCTCAGCGCTTCTTCCCCCCAGGGATACCAGTCTACCGGATTACTGGCATGCTGAAGTAGATAGGGCGAGCTTTCGCCAGCCAGCTTGTTTTGATGGCCAGAATCGCTATGAATGTTTTGGTTCACTTTTGTCCCCGACTCGTTATTGCAGGCTATCGAAGTTGTCAAAAGCAGAGTTATCAAAGTTACAGCTGAATATATTTTTGCCAAGTAAATGTATCTATTTTTCATATAGACTTTCTAAAAATAGCCCGGTTAGAGATTACAACAGATTAACATCTATGATGTTCGCCAATATATGGCAATTCTACTGAACGTCAAGCAGGGTGGAGAAAAAGGTGCTGACCTGCAGCCTTACAAACGGCGAAGTTTGGCTTATTCCGGCGATATGATTAAGGTTTTTGATTTCATCCATGCCGGCTTCGAAATCGAAAAAGAAATAATTGCCAATAAACCCTTTTGCGCTTAGAGAAATTCTGTTAATCTTTTCGACCACGCCGGTGGGAAAAGGCTCCTTATATTCGCCGGTAACATCCAGCCAGGGAGTTGTCCAGGGGTCTGTGACTTTTCCTTGCCCCTTTCGGGTATATCTGAAATTGATACCGGCTGTTATATTATTGTTATCCAGCCAGTGCAGCATTGAAACAGAAAATTGGTCATAGTCGTTGCCGTTGGCCGCACTCAACAACTGTCCATTGTGAAGATATCTGTTTCTTTCCAATCCCTGATTATAGGTGCGGTTGGACACGCGGGTGTAGTTTGCTCTAATATCAAACTGTCTGATAATTCTTATCAGATGCGAGCCGACTGTAAGAGCTGTTTGATTCGGCTCCTGGTCGCCCTGTACTTTTCTGTCAATCTGAAAGTCGTCGATTAGCAGCTGACCATAAAGTCTTAAGCCCTCTCTTGGAATGAAATCAAAATCAATTCCAACAAAAGTGTTATCATTAGCGCCTTCGTTTAACTGCGAACCATGAAAAAATATTATCGGATTAAGATAATAAAATTCTACCTGCCGTCCCGGCCCGCCAAAAACTACCGTTTCAAAAAAACCTACCCTCAAATTCTTATTGATATGAACATCAAGTCTGTGTCCTGCAAAAAATCTGTTTTCAAACTGCACCACGCTGTCGGTTTCGGGATTCAGTCCGTCAAGCCGGGCTAAGCGATAAGACATGCTGAGTTTACCCCAGCGAACAGTATAAGCCAAACCGTCCAGGGCAACATTTGACGAGAGCACTAACGAATTACGAAGTCCCCAAAACGAAGCGAATCTTCCAAAAGTAATCTCAAACGATTTTGTATGATAGTTAGCGAAGGCCTGCTCAACATCGCCTGCAAGTCCGCGCCATTTTTTGCCGCGGTAGGCCGGGTCTATAGCCAGTCCTTCATCCAATACAAAGTTGCCGTAGACAAACAGCTTCTCAAATGGATTAGCTGCCAGCCCGGCCCGAAACGACTCAAGGCTCCTTGAAGGGACACTTCTTTTGGCGCTGAATGATTCCTCTGCAAATCCAAACAAAGAGAGTTTTTCTTTAGGTATATTTATCAGATGAGAAAATGGCTCAAATGCAAAGTCTTTTCTTTCTGTGGTATAGGGGCCGAGCTGAAAATCAAACCTGTCAAGCCGGTTGGCCTGCAGTCTTTCAAAGCGGTCATAAAGAAATTCATATTCCGGTCTTCCGAGAGGCATTACCGAAAATCCCAGGGCATTCGATGACATAACTAAAAAGACCGGAATCAGAAGTAATCTTTTGAGTATTGATTCGCTTAAAAGCATTTCAACGCACCTGCCGGAACATTCTATTTGCCGGACCCTTTGAGCACGGTAGGAATAGTTCTGGCAATAATTTTGGTATCTTCCCACAGAGACCAATTATCAATATATTTCAAGTCCATTTTCATCCAGTCTTCAAAATCAATACTATTGCGGCCATCGGCCTGCCAGAGACAGGTCAAACCGGGCTTGACTGACAGCTTGCGATGCTGCCACGGCTCGAAACCGGCAACCTCCGAAGGCAGCGCCGGCCTTGGCCCCACCAGCGACATATCGCCCATAAGGACATTCATAAACTGGGGAAATTCGTCGATCGAATATTTTCTCAAGAAACGCCCGACTTTTGTAACACGAGGGTCATCGGTTATTTTAAAAACAGGCCCCGACATTTCATTTTTTGCCAGTAGCTCTGCTTTCTTCTTTTCTGCGTCAATTTCCATAGTACGGAATTTCCAGAGTTTAAAAGTTTTACCGTTGATGCCGCTTCTGATCTGCCTGAAAAATACCGGGCCGCGAGAATCTATCTTGATTGCGATAGCGGCTGCTATCATCATTGGAAGAAACAAAATTAGCCCAACCAAGGCTCCTGTTCTGTCTGTCAATCCCTTAAATGACAGAGAAAATTTTCCAACCGGGGCGCTTGAGTATTTGACCGCCAGAATATTTCCTACCTCAATTGCCTTAGATCGGCAGAGTTTCAAATCAAACAGCTGTGACATTACAACTACAGCGACTCCCATCCGCTCCGCCAGCAAGGCCGACTCTTTTGCCTGGGGCAATTCGTCTAACTCCACTGCCACAATTACGTAATCAACTTGCTGCAAAGAGATAATTTCTTTGAGCTCTTTGGGGTGTCCCAAAAGCGGAATATCCCGGTAGCTCCACATCCCGGTCCTTTTATAATCCAAAAATCCAATGACCGAAATGTCCGATTCGATACTGTCGAGTGTTCCGCGGGCGGCCTCTCTGGCCAGCTCTCCGGTCCCCAGCACGATTGCTTTTTTAGCCGAATGATCAGGCTCAGTCTCCCGGTAGTTAGTTTTATTTTTTGGAACAATATTTGTTATCAAAAGTGTTAAAGCAGTTTGCAGCGTCAGATTTGCGGCAATAAATTGAAATAACATTACTGAAGAAAGCTGCCATTGAAATAGAAAACAGGCGGCTAACAGGCCAACTGAAAATTTAGTTTCATGGGCGATTGTCCTGATGAGGACAGTATTGATATTTCCCCGAGAAACACCAGTTACTGAAGTACCCCGACTGCCCTGAATGAGTCTGACTGCCAAAACAGCCAGTGCCAGCTCAAAGGCGTGGATTATGCTGTTGTTGGACAACATTACAGTTGCATACAGCAGGCTTAATGATATAGCGGTAGATGCCATAGAACTTAGCAATACCCTCTTTATTTTTTTACTCATTTTGATACCCCCGTCAGATTCTGTTGTGCGCCTCATTTGATGCCATGACCGTTGTCTGTTTGATATTGCTGTCTGACCGATTTAGCGGCCCGCTTAATTCATATGCACAGCTTTCGAATTCTTCATTAATTGACCTGCTCTGATTTTCTGTTCTGATACTTTCTTCTCTGTTTTCACAGCAAGTTTCAGTGTTTCTATCAGTTCGTTATCTGCTTCAGTTAGTGTCATCTGACAGCGAAGCAGGCTGGTTAATCTGTTTTGGTTATAGATTGTTTCTATATTAAGCTGGTTTTGTTTCTGTAGCTCTGCCGCCATTTTAGCGCTGTCGACCTCTACAATCAAAAAATCTGCAGCAGTTAGGCGACATTTTAGTCCGATATCCGTTATCTCTCTGGCCAGTTTAAGGCATCTACTCTGTATTTTTTTTAGCTGATTATTTCTTTGCCGGCTCCTGCCGAACTGCTCGTAGCAGATTCGGGCAGAGTTTCGAGACATTGAGCTTTTGTAGAATTGAGAGTTGAAGTTTTTCGAAAGAGACGGACTTATCAAGGCGTAGCCATGATCTTTGGTGGCCGCTCCAGCCCAGTCGTTAAAATATCTTAAGACGACAATGTTGTTTAGTTCTTTTAAGGCCGAGGCAGCAGAGATTCTCAAAAAATCAAAGTAGTATTCATCAATTATCAGAAGTCCTCCTGGCACTTTTGCCGACAGACTTTTTAGCTCTGTCAAAGAAAAGTTGCTGCCGTTTGACCTGTTGGGATTTTCTAGAAAAATAATGTCGGTTTCTGAAACCGTATCCGTGATATCTTCTGCCAAAATCTGAACGATATCAATATCCGCCCTGTCTGCCGCCATGACTATTTCTGCCCGGCAGGGACTAAGGGCAAGCAACTGGCAATCCGGAACGGAGTATTGCTTCAGCAGTTCTTCGATGAACGAGGTCGAGTCTTCAAAAAGAATGACTGAGTCAATCTCTACTGCATCTTTTAATGATACGGCACTGCACAATCCTGTGTGCTCGATAGTTTGAGTTGATGATATCCTATTCATAATTATTCTTCTTTAGTTTTGAGAGAAAACAGTAAACTGCAGCTCTTTTCTGAAATGCCACAGATAACGAAGCGCTTCCTCTGGTCTTAGTCTAATCTGGCAGCTGTTTGCCAGTAGCTCTTGGTAGAACCCACTGGTAACGGCCATTGTCTTTTCACTTAGCCTTACCGGAGCAAAGCCAAATTCTCTATTGTCGTTTGCCGGATATAAAAGGCGGTATGTCTTTACAATTGTTTCCACCTTAAAAGGCGCTTGTTCTTCGATCATTTCCATTTCTTTCCCTCTTTTTTCATTTTCGCTTAACATTCCTTTAAGTCCTTCCGTGTGAATAGAATTGCAAAGCCAATGCCGGCTGGTTGTCAGTTTGATAAAACTTGCTAAGTTGTTGTGTAGCAGGACGAAACAGTAGTGTTGAGCCGCCTGAGCCGTCTTCTTTTGGAATGCGACTCCCTGCTTAGGGCAGAAATTTCCGACATCTGCCGAAAAGATTTCCCAAATAAAAGGCCGCCGAGATTAAGGAATTAACCTCGGCGGCACCGGGAAGGTAAGAATGGAATCTTCGCTTCTATAATTTGCCTATTAAAATTGCAGTAGTAACAATACCGGTTATAGCGCTGGCGGCTGTGGTCAGATTCTTAAACCAGTTGCTTTTCCTTTCGACTTTTGTGGGTACAACCACCAGATCACCCACTTCAACTTTTTTACCCAGCGCTGTTCCTCCGGAATAAACTTCTCCGCTGGCCCGTATTAAACGAACTTCATGCTTATCTGCCCAGCGCGTGAAATTTCCGGCACGTTTGATGTAATCTCTTACTTTCTTGTTTGGCATAAATTGTATGGTACCGTTTGAGCCAACCGCACCGATAACAGAGACTCCCGATGGCACCGATGGCACGAATATTTTATCATTTGGCTCAAGAATGATGTCCCCAACTGCTCCGCCGGTATTCATAATTGATTCAATATCAATTACAATTCTGCTCAGGCCCGTCGGATCATATTCAATCATACCCTCGTAGCGTACGTTACCTAAAGAATCTTCAACAACCCTCTTGGAACGTTCTATCATTTTGTCCACTCCGAGACGACGGAGATTTTCCTCGATTGAATGTCTCACAAATATCAGCCCTTTCGGGAAAGCTCTTTCTGTAAAACCACCGCAACGTGCCAGAAGATTGTACAGAGTTTCGTCCTTGCGCATTATGGCGTAATCGCCGGGATAAGTAACCTCGCCTTCAATTTTGACAATTCTGTTTTCTTTCCAGTCGGGGATCCGCCGGATGAAAAGCTGATCGTCTTCTTGCATCAATATCTTTCTATCTGCGGGATTTTTAAGATTGACATAAATAATCTCAACTCTGCCGACAGAATCTACTCTGGCAATCTCTGCTCCAAAGCGAAAGGCGCTTCGCTTAAAAGAGCCCGCCAAAAATATCAAATCTTCGACAGACATATCCTCATATAGGTCAAAAACTCCGGGACTTTTAACTTCACCCCCTATATAAACTAGCCTTTTCCATTCAATCTCTTTGATCGAATAAACGTGCAGAGAGTCGAGGTCTTTTAATTTAAGGTCGTTTTTTTCATCGCCGGCCAAAGCTTTGCTTAGATCTATAGGAATAATTTGCGTGCGATAATTGGCATGACGCCGATACAGTTCAGCCCGGTCATAGTACACATCATACGGTTGGAGCTGCGCCCTTTTTAACAAATCCGAAACACGGGTCGTGTCATTTCTTTCATAAAAGCCGGGATGTTTCACATGCCCGGTAATTGAAACCATGTTTTTCTTAAAATCGAATATTGATGCTACGGTAATGCGGTCTCCGTCCTGCAGAACAACGGCATCAACCGGTCCCCTGGCCTGATTAAGGTTTAAGTCTAATACTTCCCATTCTGATTTTCCGGTAACACGCTCAAGCATGACCCGATCCAGATGAGCCTCTGCTGTCGGCTGACCCGCCAGAGCTAAAAGATCCAGAGCCGTCTCCTGCCCAATCAGTTCATACTTTGCCTGACGTTTAACTTCACCGCGTATCGCTACCCGCGTTCCTGCCACCGGCACAAAAATCAAATCTCCTGTCTGAAGTCTGACATCAATGGAGTTGTTACCCTCCAGTAAGAACTTATATAGATCTACTACTGACTGTTCTTTGCCGGAGCGCATCAGTCTGATATATCGCATAGAGCCGCGCTGATTCGGACCGCCCGCTGTATAGATTGCATTAAAAAGCGATGTCAACGACGATACAGTATATGCTCCGGGGCGCTTTACTTCGCCTGTTACAAAAATCCTGATAGAGCGAATCTTTCCCAGAGATATTGTCAGATTATAGTCAGAGTATACTTTTGAAAACTGCTTGATCGCCCTTGCCTTAAATTGTTCCAGAGTTAGCCCCCAAACAACCAGTTCTCCCACCTGAGGAACAAAAATTTTCCCCTCGCGGTCAATTGTCAAATTATATTCTTTTTCAACCCGACCCCACAAATAAATGAGAACATTGTCCCCCGGACCGAGAACATAATCACTTGAAGTTGCAATATCCACAGGTTGAGTGATGTTCCCCGCACTCTCAAACAGCTCCATCCCGAACACCTTCAAGTCTTCAAAAGCAACCAGCTTTTTTTTACCAGATGCAGCAGCAGTACCCTTTCGCTGTAGATGCCTGGCCAGTGTGCTTAATTCTGTCGGGGCTTCTATTTCAGTTTTTCTGAGGTCCAGCCGGAAATTTGCACTGTCTTCATAAATCTCAGGGGTCTTGTATACTCGCGGCTTGTCCGGCACCCCAGAATTTCGGGCTTTATAGATCTTCAGGAGTTTCGCTTTTTGCTCGTCTGATATATTTGACAAGTCTTGAGCAGTAAGCTCCCTGAACCAATTGAGGGAAACCAGAACTATGACAAGCGTGACAAAAAAAATAATCTTTCGCATTTTACCTTCCTTTTGTTTTCCACCGCTTTCCTTCGCAGCATATTGGTTAGCAAGGAGAATGCCACTGCCGATTTCAACTTTGTAACTTCTTTATCCTCAACCGATTGACTGGATAATCCTGCTGCTTAAGTGCAAGGCTATTATCCTACTTTAAGAAAATTCTTCCGAAATTTTGGTGCTTACTTTTCCTGGTTAGCTAAATTGAGGCTGAAAATCTTAATTTATGCCCAGCTGTTTGAGTCAATCCTCTTAACCATATAGACCGTAATTGCTTTTAGATTTCTTAAGTTTAATCTGAACGGGAATTGTTGTTGGACGTTTCAATACATACCTTCGTCTAGAAGCTAATGCAGTTTGAAATGCTAGTCTCGAATTTGAACTAAGGAAATGATGCCCTCCCCTTGACAGGGGCAAGGGCTTATAGTAACTTCCGAGCTTATTTTGGGTGACCAATGTTGCAAGATAATAAATTCTAGAAGGCAACCGGGTTGGGAACAGTTGGAGAATGCCCTCACATCTTCCTCACGATTTCCCTAAACCTATGTATTGAAATTAACAGCGGGAATAATTTCCGCCTGATTTTTTGGAGATGAGGATGAGAATTCTCTATAGAGTAGTTACATTACTATCCTGCCTGATTTTGTTTTCGACCAGCCTGTTAGCGGGTGGTTTTGAGAACATTAACATCGGCCTAAAAGCAACTGCTATGGGCAGTGCCTATCGTGCTTTGGCTGATGATTGGACTGCTGCTTATTATAATCCGGCCGCATATGCCTTGATTAATGATAACCAGCTTGGCGGAAATGCAGCCTTTGGACATTACCGCCAGACATTAGTGCCTAATTTTAGAAGAAGCAGCAGCACAGATTCTTTTGAAAGTGGCTTTTTTAATGACAGAGAAATGTATAATGCCCATAAAATCCTTTCCAACCCTTCCGGTGGAATAGTTCTCAGGTTGCCGGTCTGGGGTGAGACGGTCTTTGGTTTCTCTATTTATCAGCCCTTTGACTACAACACCAACTGGACACTTTTTCGTCCTCTGGCTGCTTACAACACTGCCAATGCAATTCCTAATGATCAGTATGGTACTGATCTTGATGTCGTCTCTTTTCAGCTTTCAGCTGGCAGGGAATTTAAGGAAGAAAAGTTGTACCTGGGAATAGGATTGCAGCTTTTGCGGGCAGATCTGGTATGGAGCGAACTTAAATTCAGAGATAATCCGATGCCGGCGCCATTTGATGACCGACCCTACGATTTGGTCCCGCAGTGGGCACATAGCGAAGGACACGGCTGGGGATTTGGTATAAAGGGCGGCCTGCTGTGGACTCTTACCGATAAAATCAATCTCGGAATTTCCGGTAACATTCCTTTTGATATTACGATTAACGGCGACAGCTCCATGCTGAACTTTTATCTGCCAAAAGTAGGCAACAATGGCGGCTTCCAAATTGGCACAATAGAACATCTTTTTGCTTCCGGTTCAAGAATCAACGGACTGGCGGATTTTGAAACTAAGCTAAAGCTGCCGACTTCTTTTGGTATCGGACTATCATTTGACATTACCAGCAAACTTACTATGGCGATCGATGCCCAGTATATGCTCTGGTCACAGTTTGAAGGCTTCCAATTCAGTTACAGCAATCTCAGGGAACTATCCAAGCTGGTTGACACATCGATTTTGATAGACGGGGCTGATACAACTAGTATTAGAGACTGGGTGTACAGTTCAACCTCGCATCCGGTCGTCTGGGAAAACTCCGGCAGGGTCATGCTTGGTGCCCGCTACAACCCAAGCAACCTTTTATCTCTTTTTGCAGGCGGATATGCAGACCAAAGTCCGGCCAGAAATGCTACCCAGTTTACCCCAAACTTTGTTGATACCGGTGACAAGTATAATTATAGCGGCGGCTTTATTTTCCATATCAACGAGTGGGATATTGGACTCGCTACCAGCTATACCAGCTACCCGGATTTAGCAGTTACAGAAATTGATTCGGATGGGGACGGAATTGATGACACTATCCCCGGCTTATATCAGGCAGATTATTATGAAACAGTACTTTCATTCATATATAGGTTTTAAGGGAGACGCAAATGTTTGGTAAGATGATAAAGTTTATTGCATTATCCCTGATTTCTATTTCAATGATAGTGCTCCTTAGCTGCGAAGATCGCGGTACTAACGTTCCTGCAGTTTCTTCTCTCGACGGAGGCGGTCCCTGGCCTACGGCAGACCATATTTTCTCACCAGAACTAAGATGGCTTCTATCCAACAATATAGAACAGCTTCCGGGCTGGGTCTATATTCCCCGGGTTGCTGCTCCGCCGCCATCGGGTATATCTCGACCAGTGCCGCTATTAATCCTATTAGCCCCTCAGGGAGCTAACAAGTTTTACTTTGCACAGCACGGCCTTCAGGAACTTCTCAGAGAAATGATTGCCGATGGTACAATTCAACCGATGGTTGTTGCCTGTCCCTCTAACGACCCGACTTTCGGAGGATTTATGTACGCCGGCGGTTATAACTTCAGCCACCCGGTAAAGGTGATTGATTCTATAACTCCACCTACTGGAAACAACGATGCTATCTTCAGTAAGCAGTTGGTTAACTGGATAAATTCCCTGGGTTTTACCTTGCAAGGCCAGCAAAAGACCGGCATTGGCGGTTTCGGGATGGGCGCCTATGGTGCCTTTAGGGCAGCTTTACTAAGCGATGCGGTCTATGGCTCGATCAGTGTCACCGATGGCCCGCTTGATTTTGATGGCGACCCCGGTCTCGGATTTGGAAACGGACTGATTGACCTCTTTGATGATGCCCTGATAGAGCAGGGGCTTTTGAACGGCAACTTGCAGGACTTTGATTCATCAACTGCCTGGCCAGTATCTAATCTGTTTATTGGGGCAGCCTTTGCTTTTTCGCCAGATGATACTGTACTTTTTGAACATAATTCGAGTTTCATACCTCCACCTGTCTGGAAAATGGACAGCACTTACGGTTTCGTTGATTCGCTCTCACCAACCCTCATCACTGGATTTAACGCTCCGAGCGGATTTAGATTCGATTATCTGCTTCCATTTGATGCAAGTGGCACTGTTTACAGTCCAGTTTGGGATAACTACTGGTTGACAGAAAATCTGAAAAGCTTGATTGATTCTTCAACCAATAAACTCAGCGGCGTCAATCTTTGGTTTGCTACTACTACTGAATCTAAATTAAATTACTACCAGCAAACCCAATCCTGGATAAGCACTCTCAAAAATCCGCCGTATGCTTATAGTGTGACTGAGAAAAAATATCTGGGAGTCCCCGGAAGCCCGGCTTCCGGAGATCAGTACGTATACGACCTCTTAAGAGAGATGTTGATATTCCATTCTAACAGTTTCGGCAACTAACAAAGTTAGCTTTTTAGCAAACCCGGCAAAGTACTCTTGTCTGAGCATACTTTTCCGGGTTTTTTTATGACTTGATACAAAACAGCAACTGACAAAGTCAGCTTTTGTAAACCCGGAAAGCTTGCTTTTTAATAAGCATGCTCTGCCGATTTTTTTTATATTTATGTATGGAACAGAATTTTATCTATGACTTAATTTCAGTCGGGGCACACCCCGATGATGCCGAGGTCGGCAGCGGTGGTCTGCTCATAGACCTGTCTAAGCGAGGGAAAAAATGCGGAATAGTTATTCTTACTAAAGGCGAAATGGGTACAGGTGGCGATGAGCAAGTCCGGCAAGAAGAGATTCGTCAGGCTGCTGAAATAATGGGTGCAGATATTATCGAATCTTTTGACTGGGGTGATACCAGCCTGAATGACTCCTATGAACACCAAAAGCAACTTGCAGAAATCATAAGAAAGACCCGGCCAAAAATATTGACCACACCATTTCCGCAAGTCGGTCATGGTAAAAGACAATCGCATCCTGACCATGTTGCAACGGGGGTAATTACTATAAATGCTGCCAATCTGGCCAGGTTAAAAAAGGCAGAGGTCGCAGGCGAACCGCATACTGTCCAGAGGATATTCCATTACTTCTTACCGCCCCGAGTTACTCCTGATTTTGTAGTAGATATAACAGAACACTTTGACCTCTGGGTTAAAGCTCTTTCTGCACACAGATCACAGTTTCTAAATCCTGACAAACCGCTTGATTATATTGAAAATTTAACCACTATGGCGCGTTCTTTTGGAGCACAGGCGGGCTGCAAGTATGGACAGGGTTTTCGTTCGGCTGAGCCGCTTTTGATTAGAAACCTGATGAATCTGGTAGAGTAAAGCAATTGACTTGAGTTTTAAACCTGCTTGATTTTCGATCTGATAGCTGCAAAGGCCTGCCTCAGGTCAATCAGCAGGTCATCGACATTTTCAATCCCCACCGACAAACGCACCAGCGAATCTGTGATGCCTCTGGCCTCCCGCTCCTCTTTTGGAATGGAAGAATGCGTCATTGAAGCCGGATGATTTATGAGCGATTCTACACCCCCGAGTGACTCGGCCAGAATAAACAGCTCTGTTACGGTTGCAAAAGTCTTGACAGTTTCAAAATCCGCTTTGATCGTAAAAGAAATCATTCCTCCCGGCATGGTCATTTTATTGGGGATGGGGTTGCCGTCGATACCGGGGAAATATATTTTGTCGACTAAGTCGACTGTCTCCAGATACTCTACCAGTTTCATGGCGTTAACAGAATGCCGTTCCATCCTGAGATGCAGAGTTTTTAAGCCCCTGAGTAAAAGCCATGAATCAAACGGATTTAACTGAGCGCCGATAGCATATTGATTGAAAAAGATTTTTTCAGCTAGCTCCTTTTCTTTAGCTACAACTACTCCGCCTATGATATCACAGTGCCCTGACAAGTATTTTGAAGCGGAATGATGGACTATGTCAGCGCCAAGCTCCAGTGGTCTTTGAATAAAGGGGGTGGCAAAAGTATTATCTACTGCCAACAAAATCTTTTTTGCTCTGGCTATTTTTGATACCGCTTCTATATCCACCAAATCCAAAAGTGGGTTGGTAGGAGTCTCAATCCAAAAGAGCCGTGTATTTTCATTTGCTGCACTAGCGAAGTTTTCAGGGTCCTTGCCGTCAACGTAGCTGAAGTCCAGTCCGAATTTTTTCCAGATTTGTTCAAACTGCCGGATTGAACCGCCGTATAGGTCGTTTACAGCTACCACATGGTCGCCTGATTTCAGCAAATTTAAAACTGCATTCATAGCAGCCAGACCGGAAGAAAAAAGAAATGCCGCCGAGCCGTTTTCTAATGCTGCCAAGGCCCGCTCGGTTGCTTTTCGAGTCGGGTTTGACCAGCGGCTGTAAACATAGCCGGACTCGTCGCCGGGGAACTCCATCCGATAGGTCGATGACGGATAAATAGGAGTGGTTATCGAGCGCGTAGCATCTTCGGGCACCTGCCCGGCGTGCACCGCCTGGGTTTCCAGACTTCTTTTTTTCATCTTATCGCTCATACTTAAATTACTCCAAAAAACCTTTTTCTCTCATCCAGTCGTCATTAAAAACTTTGCTGATATATTTACTGCCGCTGTCAGGAAGAATGACAACTATAGTCTGTCCTTCTTTCATCTCTTTGGCATGCTTTAGTGCAGCCCAAACCGCACCACCAGACGAGCCGCCGGCAAATATTCCTTCGGTACGAGTCAGCTCCCGGCAGGTCAAAAAACAGTCTTTGTCTGAAACCTGATAAACTTTGTCTATTACTGAAAAATCTATAGTGGAGCACATCATATCTTCGCCGATTCCCTCAACAAAATAGGTGTGCGGTTCTATCATTGTCTTATCCTGATAGTACTGGTAATAAACCGAGCCGATGGGGTCAACACCAACAATTTCAATCTCCGGCCTTTTCTCTTTTAGTAGTCTGGCTATTCCCGAAAGTGTGCCGCCGGTTCCGATGCCGCCGACTAATGTATCAAAATTCCCGCCGGTCTGTTTCAATATTTCCGGACCGGTTGAGTGATAGTGGGCTTCAATATTATCCGGATTAAAGTACTGCCCTATAAAATATGAACCGGGTCTTTCACGATGCAGCCTTTTGCCTGTTTCGTAATAGCTCTCCGGTGATTCAGCCGGTACGGCAGTAGGACAAACATGAACTTCGCCGCCATAAGCCTTAAGTGTATCAATTTTCTCTTTTGACATCTTATCAGGAATAGTAAAGATCGCTTTAAAATCGTTGGCCGCCGCATACATCGCCACCGCCGCCCCGGTATTACCCGAAGTTGCCTCGACAATTGTCCCGCCCGGTTTTAAGTCCCCGCGGGCAATTGCCTGATCCAATATATAAACCGCCATCCTGTCTTTAACAGAACCCGACGGATTTAAAAATTCCGGCTTGACCAATACCGTGGCTTTGATATCTCTGGCAGCGGTCATCCTTCTCAGCTTGATGAGAGGAATATCGCCTATCGCTTCGGTAATGTCATTCAGGAAAAATTCAGTATTCTTAACTGAGGACGCAGCTATTATTTCTTCTTTTACTTTCACTTGATATTTTTGGTCAATTTTTCCAATTATTTGACCATAATAGCTTAGAAGCCAATATTGTCAAGATGTTTTAATTCGTCAAAAAATGCCTGTCTAAGCCCGAATATACTTGAAAAAAATAAACTCTGGCCGTTCAAAAAGTATTTGACAAAATTTTGGTCAGATTATATAAAATAGCCGAAAAGTATTGCTACTGCTGGATATACTTGTACAGAGTTTTTTTAGACTACAGAAAGCAAGCCAAATCTGCCGGGATCCAGAACAACTTTGGCGGAGGGCCAGGACTTTATGAGGAGTCACCATGAACTGTGCTTACTGTAAAGAAGAAATAACTGGCAAACCGGTTACACAGGAAAACGACCACTACTGTTCACTAGAATGTGCCAATGCTGCGGTAGGTCATGTCACTGAAGAAGAGGCCTCGTATTTTGAAGAGCACGAACTCGAAGGTCTTTACGAAGAAGAAGAATAAGATAATCAGTCGCGGGAAATCTTTACAACTTCATACTTGATAGTACCAGCCGGTACTTTTATTTCAATTTTATCGCCTACCTCTTTACCCAAAATAGCAGCTCCTACCGGAGACAGTATAGAAATAATATCCTGGTCAACATCGGCCTCATCGGGTGAGACCAACGTGTATATTATCTCTTCACCATCGCTTAAATCCTTGACAGTCACTTTGGCATAAAGGTAGGCTTTGTCGTCAGGAATTTCCGAAGTCTCTACTAATTGCACTCTGGAAAATCTAAACTCAATATCGCTTATTTTTCTTTCAAGATGCACCTGAGCTTCTTTGGCAGCATGATACTCGGCATTTTCAGACAGATCGCCCAGTTCGCGGGTGCGCTTAATCTCGGCCACCAATTTGGGTCGCTCTTCAAATTTCAGGCGCTTCAGTTCTGCCTCAAGTTTTAAGAGCCCCTCTTTAGACATGTAAATACGTTCGTTCATAACGTGCTCTTAATATAATCTAACTTGATTGTTGAGACAACATACTGCTTGATTCTCTTTTTGAAAAAATTATGAATATGATTATAGACAGGCCCAAGCCGGGGAAGATAGGCTCTAATCCTAACCAGAATGAGCCGCTATCACTCAGGAATTTTGACAAATACCAAAAGAATGACAGACCCGCGCTGCAGATAATACTGACAAAGGCCTGTTTTGATGGCAGCCTGCGCTTGCCGACAAACGAAAAGAAAACCGGCACTAGTAAAGCCGGCGCACCGATAGACCCAAACAGTCGCCAGATATCCACCACCGACTCAAAAAACAAAGCCCAGCCAACGGCCAGCACGGCTGAGATAATCAGACCAACTCTGCTGTAGTAAATTATTTCTGGGTCTGATAGTTTCTTTACTTTGGAAACTATGTCATAACTAAATGTGGAAGCTGCCAGAAACGAAAAAGAATCGACTGTTGACATGACAGTCGACAAAAGCGCTACCGCAAACAGGCCCACCAGACCTGCTGGCAGTGTCTTAAGCGCCAGAGCAGGGAAAGAGGCCGCGGCGTTATCTAACTCAGGCAAGATCGCTCTGGCATAGAGTCCGCAAACCGTTGTCAAAAAGTCAAAACCTATCCAGCACACCACAGAAATAAGAATACCTTTAAATGCTACATTGGGTGTTTTGGCAGCGTAGCATCTTTGGTAAAACGATGGCTCTATCAACGTTGTCAAGGCCAGCACGTACCAGGAAGCAATGTACCAGCCTGAATTACCGCCATGCCAGGTAAGGTGCGTTTCGGGCAGATTTGAAACAAGAAACTCAAAACCGCCATATTGCAGAACAAGCACAATCAGCAAGCTGATAAAGCCGAGAAACATAAGCACAAATTGAAAAATATCAGTAATAACAACCGACCTGAAAGCGCCCAGATAAACATATATTAACGAAAACGTTGTACCTGCCACCACGCCCGCCCAAAGAGGCCATCCAAAAAACTCGCTGCCAATCAGACCGAGCATCAGCACATATGCCGCCGGTACTGTCATCATAAACAGAATGACAGCGCCTGCCACCGAAGTTTTCTGGTCGTACACTTTGGCCAGCTGCTCCGGAATGGTAATCAGCTTTTTCTCTCTGGCTTTTTTTGAAAGAAAAAAAGCAAAGATTAAAGCTGCCGCATAATACGGCACGCCAAAGACCAGCCAGTTGGAGACTCCGTACAAAAAAGTATATTCACCTACGCCGAGAATACCGCCGTACCAGGTCGATACCAATGTGGCCACAAAGGCCGGCAGAGTTAAGCGGCGGCCATCAAGAATAAAATCTGCCGCGGTTCTGCCGCTGTTATCTCTCTGCCTGCTTCGTAGCCCCAGCCAGAGCAGAACTACCAGATAGCCTGCGACAATAAAATAATCTATAGCATGCATGCTAAAACAAAGTCAATTTCAGCTGTCCGAACCAGGACCGCTCCGAGGCTACATAATACTCGGCCCAGCCGTCAACAGTCACAGGCTGACCGGACAGACGATAAACATAGTTGCCGCCGTATCCCCCTACTTCATACTTCTTATCAAAGAGGTTGCTTCCCCGGAGCTTCAGCACCAAGCGACCCATGTTCAAAAAATTGTCAAACGAAATTTCTCCCGAAACTGATGAAACATAGTAGGGGTCGATGGACAAATCTTCAATGTTCAGGAGCTCCATATACTGCCTGCCGACATATTTGCCGCGGTAAGTCAGCCGCCAGTTGTTCTTCTGATAATCGACTAAAATTCCGGCAATGATGTTCGGAAATAGCGGTTTCTTTTTGCCTTCAAAATCCACCTTGACCGATTCCGAAATTGCAACAGGGTTATTGGAGGCATCAACTGTATCAAAGACATAAAATAATGTCGTATCATAATTTCTGATTCGATTGTGGTTAATTGATAAATCGCCGCTAATTAAAACTTCGCCGTTCGGTTTTATCGAGCCGCTAAACTCAACACCGGCCATGACTGCTTCGTCGATGTTGATGGTAATCTCTCTGTCAAGCTGGTCCAGGCCGCCCTCAAATACATTCTCATTGTCAAACCGCGACAGATACAAATCAACGGCTACCTGATATTTTTCGCCACGATGACGCACACCGCTGCTGATTTCAAAAACCCTTTCATTGTCAATGGTAGGCCTGCCAAATTCAAACAAGCTGTCACCAGAATTACTTAATACTTCTAACTGTGGGAATTTATCCGGGTCATCGGCATCGTAAATGTTCTCATCGTTTGGCAGACGCGAAGCTACCGCAAAATTGAGATAGGCGTTTGTATTGGGAGATAAAGAATAATTCAGGCCTGCTTGCGGAGCAAAAAACAGCCAGTCCAGGTCAAACTGATGTCCCAAAAATGCGCCCATCTTTACCTGTTTGAGGTCATATCTTTCATAACGAAACTGTGCTTTGATTCGAGTAGTAAGCCTGTCAGACAGGCGATAAAATTCGGATCCGAAAATTGAACCGACATATTTGGTTCCGAAATATTGATAGTAACGGTGACGCGGATTAAGTGATCCCGCTATATGCTGCGCCCAGACAACCTGTCCCCAGTGATCGGATTCAAAATAATAGAACGACCCGCCCAGTGCATGTCTGCCGCGATCATGATTGATTTCAATACGAGAATTCCAGCCAACCTGATTTTTTTCGACCCACTTTTGCCGCACCAGATCGCCTCTTTGATATGGCTGCGAAGTTGTGCTGTCAATTTCGATGAAAGATGAGGCGATGTTATAGTCGCTGAATTTTCTGCCATCTTTGAACTGTTCGAAATATCCCTGGCCGCGAATGTAAAAAAGTGTGTTGTAAAGCGTGCTTTTATCGTTCAATTGATAGGTGTTGTGAATCTGGTAATGCGGCTGGTTAAAATTATCCGTTTCGTTGTCATAAGTTAGCGGATTATAGCGCCTGTTAGTTTCGAGTAGACTTTTAGGAACTCCCCAGTAAGTCAGGTGCAGCCGCATCGGCCCGCCATAGACAAGTAATTCGGTCGTCATTCGGGGATCAATTCTTGCCGCCGACAGATAATAGGCCCAGCCGTCATACCAGCTATTGTGCCGGTAACCTCCGGTGCGTTGCTTGGAAAACCGACCCGAAAAAGCCCACTTACCATTTATCAAGCCGGTGGAATACTCTATGCTCTGTTTGTAGATATCGCTGATTTGTTTACCATCGGAAGTGTAAATTCCGTACCCGGTCGACAGTGTCGTTTTGCGCTCAAGTCCGAAAGTGTTGGTGGCCACATTAATACTGCCGCCGAACGAGGCATCACCATAGAGGGAGTTACCTGCTCCGCGCAGCACCTGTATATCGGTAATATTGGCGGCAAAATCGGGCAAATCAGTAAAATAAGTGAAATGGTCCTCGGGGTCGTTCAGCGGCACGCCGTTGATATAGGTAGCGATGCGCTGCATATCGAAGCCACGTATTCGCATATAACTGTATCCCAGTGGTGCCCCGCCGTCCGTATAAACATGTACATTGGGAGTGTTATTTAACAATAAGGGGAACTCACCTACAGAGTAGTCCCTTTCGA
>JADFPZ010000124.1 GCA_022562075.1 Candidatus Zixiibacteriota bacterium
TGTTAAAGAGAAGGGAATTTACAGGGTTGAAGCCTGGAAAGGCTCGCGGGGTTGGATTTATTCCAATCACATTCGAATCGGAATCTCCTGAGACGGACCGTATTGAATGGAATATCAAGTTTGCAGTTTCTTTGGAGAATCAAGGCAGAGCCTGCCTGTAGGGGATACTGCCTGCAAGTTTGTACTGGTCAAAAATCAGAAGACCACCTGGCTTGTTTTTGGCCCTATTGACAAATATCGCTATCACGCCCATTTAGTTGAAGCATTGTGTAACCATCTGGGATTAGCTTCAGTTTGGGTAAAGAAGCCGGATTTGGTTAATATTCCTGATAAAGATGTCGAAATTATGGGTGGGGGTATCATGAATTTTGAATTGAAAAAGAATCTGATCAAATTTGACGGGATATCAAGAGCATATGGCAAATATAATCGGAGCGAATTACAGAATCTCTTGAAGAGTCATAGTCTGTTTAAAAACAATTTAACTAAAGTCGGAACGTGAGCCGGAGTTTTGCGATTATAGAACTAAAGGGGTCGCCAATGTTGTGTGTTATCAAAAGAGCTATTTACTCTGTGCAGGTGAAAAAACTTGACTTTGAAACCCAGTCGGGCTACTGTGTTGGCCTTATAAAATTGTAATTATGTTTGAAGAGTTATTTCCGATACTGCTGCTTTTTGTAGTCGCCGCCGTCCTGGCGGGGGTGCTGATATCCTTGTCTATATTTATTGGTCGAAGGACAAAATTAGGCAAAAAAGGGCAGCCCTATGAGTGCGGGATTGATCCCGAAGGGACAACCCGCGATCCGTTTCCCGTAAAATTCTATATGGTTGCTATTCTTTTTATTCTATTTGATATCGAAGTTATCTTCCTCTATCCCTGGGCAGTTATCTCCAAAGATTTAGGCCTGTTCGGTTTTATAGAAATGCTCGTATTTGTTGTGATTCTTTTGGTCGGTTATTTCTACATTCTTGGAAGGGGCGCCCTAAAATGGGACTAGAAGAAAAAATTCCTGACTCTATCATATTGACGTCGCTGGACAAGATGGTCAACTGGGCCAGAAAACGATCAATGTGGCCGCTGGGATTTGGCCTGGCCTGTTGTGCGATTGAAATGATTTCCACTTTCGCCGCCCACTTTGACTTGGCCCGTTACGGTATGGAAGTAATGCGAGCCTCTCCCAGGCAGGCTGACCTTATGATAGTTGCCGGACGCGTTTCTATGAAAATGGTACCGGTTATAAAAACTTTGTATGAGCAGATGCCGAACCCCAAATGGGTTATTTCGATGGGAGCCTGCGCCTCATGCGGCGGGGTATTCAATAATTATGCCATTTTGCAGGGTGTGGACAGAATCATTCCCGTTGATATATATGTGCCGGGCTGTCCCCCCAGACCCGAACAGCTAATGGACGGCATTTTGAAACTACAAGAAATAGTAGAAAAAGATTCCCTGAAAAAAGTACATGAAGAGTGGGGACGTAAGGCGGTTTAGTTAAACTATGAAGTCTTATAGTATGAGGAATGTTTTGAAGGGGTTTGTGAAATTAGGAACAAGCGTTAACTGATGAGAACAGAACTTTCTGAGTTTTTAAAAAGTAAGTTCGCAGATAGCCTGACAGAACAAGAACTGTTCCGTGATCAGCAATCTTTTGTCGTCAAGCCGGATTCCATTGTGTCCGTATGTGAAGCTCTTTTGAATGATGAAAATCTCGAAGTCAAGTTTCTGGCCGACATCACTTGTGTCGATTGGCTGGGACATGAACAGGAAAAACAAGGGCGCTTCGAAGTAGTCTACAATCTATATTCATATAAACATTCATACAGATTTTTTCTGAAAGTTCGCCTTGACGGCGAAAGCCCCTGCGTCAGAACTTTGACCGGTTTATGGAAAGGGGCCAACTGGCTGGAGCGCGAAGTTTTTGACCTGTTTGGGATAAAATTTGAAGGTCACCCCAATCTGACCAAGATTGTTACTCCCGATGAACTCGAAGGCCACCCATTGCGCAAAGACTTTCCTTTAACCTGGGAGCAGCCGGTATTTTCATGGAACAAAGATGACCCGCCTGAGGTGAGAAATGAGCGCTGAGAAAAAGACAGTCACGCTCAATATGGGTCCGCAACATCCATCGACTCATGGAGTGCTGCGCGTAAAATTAGAGCTTGATGGCGAACGGGTAGTTACTGCCGAGCCTATAATCGGTTACCTGCATACCGGCATTGAAAAGACGATGGAGTCGATGCTTTATTACAAAGCCATTCCTGCAACCGACCGCATGGATTATCTGGCGCCGATGTCTAACAATCTTGGCTACTGTCTGGCAGTTGAAAAGCTGATGGATATCGAAGTTCCTGAAAAAGTAAAATGGGCACGAGTTTGTCTGGTGGAGCTTACCAGGGTTGCCTCGCATCTGGTCTGGCTGGGGACGCACTCAATTGATCTGGGCGCTATGTCTATGTTGATGTATGCTTTTAGAGAGAGAGAATTGATAATTGACTTGTATGAAGCCTGCGGCGGCCAGCGGATGATGACCAGTTACATCCGAATCGGGGGATTGGCCAGTGATCTGCCGGCAGACTTTGAAAAGAAAGTACGCAATATCATCAAGACTATCCGGGAGAAAATGAAAGATTATGATAAGCTTTTAACCGAGAACCCGATTTTCATAATGCGAACCAAAGGCGTGGCAGTAATATCCGCCGAAGATGCTATCAACTATTGTCTGAGCGGTCCGATGCTTCGCGGTTGCGGTGTCAACTACGATGTTCGTAAGGCGAATCCCTACAGCGGTTACGAAAATTTTGATTTCGATGTTCCCTTAGGTAAAAACGGCGATGCCTATGACAGATATTTAATCAGAATGGAAGAAATGAGGCAGTCGCTAAAGATAGCCGAGCAGGCTATTGACGGTATGCCCGAGGGTCCCTACCGGGCACATGTGCCGGGAGTGGTCTTGCCCCCCAAAGAAGATGTTCTCTATAAAATGGAATCGATGATTTTCCATTTCAAAATAATAACTGACGGTTTCGAGGCTCCGGTAGGCAGCGTCTATCAGGCAATAGAATCACCTAAAGGAGAACTCGGTTTTTACATAACAGGTGACGGCACCAATATACCGAGAAGAGTAAGAGTCAGGCCGCCATCATTTGTTAATCTTGGCGCGCTGCCCATACTGACCGAAGGGCATCTGTTAGCAGATGTCGTTTGTGCCATCGGTTCGATTGATATTGTACTGGGAGAAGTTGACAGATGATACTGTCTGAAAAAACAGTCAAAAAGATTAGAGAAAAAGCCTCGAAATATCCGAAGCGCAAAGCGGCCATATTGCCTTCATTAACTCTGGCTTACAAACAGCTTGGCTATGTTGACAATGAAATTTATATAGAGATTTCAGAAGTTATAAATGTTCCGCAGTTAGAAATTGCCGAGGCGGCCTCGTTTTATACGATGTTTCCCAAAAAACCAAGAGGCAAATACCTTCTTCAGGTTTGCAATAATATTTCATGTGCTCTTTTGGGTGCCGATGCCATGGTGGATCGTCTTGAAGAAAAGTTGGCAATCAAACGAGGCGAGACTACAGATGACGGCCTGTTTACATTGATTTCTGTAGAGTGCCTGGGGTCTTGCTGTACGGCGCCAATGATTCAGATAAATGATGACTTTCATGAAAATCTGACGCGCAAAAAACTTGATAAATTACTGGAAGGTCTGAAAAACGGAAAATGACATTTTATTCACCCGTCGTAACTAATGCTAAAGAGATTGCCGGACACGACAAGCTGCACCTGTTTGAGTTCGTCGAAGACGAAAATCAGCATAAGCTAAACCGCTATCTGGAACATGGCGGCTATACTGCCTGGAAAACCGTTTTGGGCAAAATGAAACCGGAAGAGGTTATTGAAGAGGTTAAAAAATCGGGACTGCGTGGCCGCGGCGGCGCTGGTTTTCCAACCGGAATGAAATGGAGCTTTGTTCCCAAAGATTCTCCCAAAGCGCGTTACCTTTGCTGCAACGCCGACGAATCAGAACCCGGCACCTGCAAAGACAGAGTGCTGATGGAGCGCGACCCTCATGTCGTAATTGAGGGGATGGCCATAGGAGCTTATGCCATTGGCTGCCATCTCATGTTCTGCTACATCCGCGGCGAATTTCACCATTGTATCGAGCGAATCGAAAAAGCGATGGAACAGGCCTACTCCAAAGGACATCTCGGAAAAAATATCTACGGCAGCGGTTATGATCTGGAGATGATTGTTCACACCGGCGCCGGGGCTTACATGTGCGGAGAAGAGACCGGACTGTTAAACTCTATCGAAGGTGAAAAAGGGATGGCCCGGATTCGTCCGCCGTTTCCTGCCATCGAAGGCCTCTGGGAATGTCCTACTATTGTTAACAATGTAGAAAGTCTGGCGGCGGTTCCTCACATAATTAACAGAGGCGCCGACTGGTACCGTTCCATGGGTACTAAAAAATCTGCCGGTACAAAATTATTTTCTCTTTCCGGTCATGTTAATCGTCCCGGTAACTACGAAGTCGAGCTTGGCTTTTCACTACAGAAACTCATATATGATTCAAACTATGGTAACGGCATTTCGGACGGCAAGAAACTCAAAGCAGTCATTCCGGGAGGAGCTTCAACGCCGTTTCTGACACCTGATAAAGTCGACGTTCCTCTGGACTACGAATCATTAACAGAGGCAGGTTCAATGCTTGGCTCCGGCGGGGTGATTGTGCTTCACGAAGATACTTGTATCGTCTGGACAATTTTGAAACTTATAAAATTTTTCCGTCATGAATCCTGCGGTAAATGCACTCCCTGCCGCGAAGGTACGGGATGGCTGGAGCAGATTATTCAAAAAATCGAAGATGGCCGGGGTGGGCCGGATGATTTGGAAAAACTGGATTCTATTTGCGGCAATATCCTTGGACGCACTATCTGCCCGCTGGGAGATGCGGCTGTGATGCCGATTCAATCGACTCTGAAAGATTGGCGCGACGAGTGGCTGTATCATATTGAACACAAAAAATGTTTGGTTAATCAGAATTTTGGATTCTAAATGGCTGAAGCAGTAAAAGAAAAAATATCGGCAGTCGCTACTGTTACCTGTACGATAGACGGACAGCAGATAACTGTCCCCAGAGGTACCAGCGTATTCGATGCCGCCAAACGAAACGGCATTGTCATACCGGCTTTTTGCAATCATGACAAATTGAAACCTGTCGGTGCCTGCCGGATGTGCTACGTTGAAATCGAAAAGATGCCCAAACTTCAGGTCTCTTGCGCTACTATGGCCACCGACGGCATGGTAGTCAGCACTAATTCTCAGCAGGTCAGAGAAGGACGCAAAGCAGTAATCGAGTTTACGCTGATTAACCATCCGCTCGACTGTCCCACCTGCGACAAAGGCGGCGAGTGCGATTTGCAGGACTTAACTTTTGATCACGGTTACGACGATTCCCGTTTCGGATTTAACAAAATGCGTTTCATCGAAGAAGAGAAGCGGGCTACTTTTGATGATCTGAAAATAGGCCCTGAGATAGTTCTCAACAGAAATCGCTGTATTTTATGTTACAAGTGCGTCAGGGCCAACAAAGAAGCCTTTGGCGAGTATGATATTGGCGCTTTTGAGAGGGGAGATCTTACAGAGATAAATGCCACGCCCGGCGGAGAGGTCAGCAATCCTTTCTCCGGTAACCTTGTAGAAATTTGTCCGGTCGGTGCGCTGACAAATTCTGACTGGCGCTATAAAATTCGTGTCTGGCTGACCAAAACGGTGCCGTCAATTTGCAATTTCTCCGGTTCGGGTACAAATATTACGTTCTATAAAGAAGATCACAAAAATTTTCTGTTTCGGGTAACAGCCAGATGCAATGATGATATCGATGATGGCTGGCTGAGTGATATTACCCGTTACGGTTATCAGATAGTAAATTCCGAGAGCCGGCTCAAGACTCCGTTAATAAAAAAAGGCGGTAAGCAAGTTGCAGCCAGCTGGGATGAAGCGCTGGCAGTTATAAAAAAACATATGGGCGAAATCAAAGACCAGAGCGGCGGCGTCTGCATAGGAGGTCTGATCAGTCCCAGTCTTGATAACGCCAGCCTCTACAGTTTTTCCAAGCTGTTCAGGACGATTTTTAAATCGAACAATATTGATTTCAGGGGTGACTATCGCTATCTGCCGTCAGTTACCGACAGTCCCTTTACGATAGCTGCCTCGCAGCCTTTTTCTATTTCTGAAATGGAAACATCTGAGGTGATAATAACATTCGGCACAGATTTGATACGTGAGCACCATAACGAATATCTGAAAATCCGACGCGCTGTCAATTTCTTTAACGCAACTGTCTATTCGGTAAACCCATATGCGGTCAAGACGGCCGATATTGCCAAATCCGAAATGGTTTACAGCCCGGGGACAGATGAACTGGTCATAAACGGCGTCTGCTTAGTGGCGATAGAAAAGAAACTGGTAGACTCTTCGGCCGCAGCCAAGCTGAAACCAAAAATTTCTAAGCTTAGTCTGGGTGAAATTGCAAAGCAGACCGGCGTTAGCAGAGAGCAATTTGTAGAACTGGCTGAAGCGATCTCTAGTGCTAAGAAAATTTCGTTTATAGTTGGTGAGATTGTAGCCCGTTCGTTAGACAGAGATAAGATTTGTGCAGCCTTGTCAAATATGAATAAGCTGTTCGGCATTCAAGACAAAGGCCAGCTTGCAGTTCTGGCGCGGTATGCGAATTCCAAAGGCGCTCAAAAACTGGGTATCTCTGCAACCCCATATGAAATTGTCAAAAAGGAGCTTAAAAAGATTTGGGGAGAGTATCCCGATTGCCAGCCTCGTAATACTGACGCAATGATAAACCTGATGAAAAAGGAAGAAATCAAGGGTTTCATTACTGTCGGAGCCAACCCGATGCGGCTTTATCCCGATAGAAGATTCGCATCCGAAGGACTAGAGCATGTAGATTTTCTGGTAGCCTGCGATATGTTTGAAACAGAGACCACCGAGCTGGCCGATGTTGTCCTGCCTCTTTGCAGCTGGGCTGAATACGACGGTGACTACATAAATCTCGAAGGAAAAGTTCAAACTGGGAAACAGGCCATAAAACCAAAGCATGAATCAAAAGCCGCCTTTGAAATAATGGAGTTAATCGCCAGACAGTTTGGTGCCAAGCTGTTCGAAAATGAACAGAATAAAAATGGAGAGATAGAGAAGCTGCTAAACCTTGATTCTGTTTTGCCCTGGCCGGATAATTTTTTTGAAATTGAATACGAAAAGAAAAGCTCCCAAGACGGCTATCCTGTACCTCTGTTCATCTGCGATGACCCTCATCACAGTGGACATCTGACCGAAAAGTCACCGTCGCTGCTGAATTTTACTGACTCTGCCTATGTTGAACTTTCAAAGGATCTGGCAGCAAAAATTGGTGTAGCAGACGGCGACCCTCTGCGAGTAGAATCTCCGGTAGGGAAGATAGTGGTGCCGGCAAAAATTTCAGCTGTGCTAAATAGCGATGTTGCTATTATTCCCAGAAATTTCAGTTCAACTCAGACTACTTCGCTCTTAATGAGAAAGAAAAGAGTAGACAGCGTAAAACTAACGAGAGTGGAAGAATAAGCTTATGTCGCTTGAGTTTTTCATAGTAACTTTTGTCAAAATTGCTCTGCTAATTGCTGTGCTTTTGAC
>JADFPZ010000125.1 GCA_022562075.1 Candidatus Zixiibacteriota bacterium
GAGAAAATGGCTCTGACCAGGTTTTGCCGTCATCAGATGATAGCGCGAGAGTTACATCATAGGCGTAGGTAGATGCGGCTGATTTTACCAGCCAGCTGGCAAAAAGTCGCCCGTCGTCTTTAACGGCTACCGCCGGAAAATCAGCCCAGTTGACAAACCAGTCGCTGCCCTGGGCAATAGTTTTTGCTTCGCTCCAGCCGCCGTCTTGCCAGTCTGAATATCTTAAAGTGCTAACTTTGCTTACTGTATCTTTTTCAACCCAGGAAAGCAAAGCTCCGCCTTCTGGGGTGGTGCAGATATTCGGTTCGCCCGACGGCGCCAAAGCAGGTGTAGCTATCGGAGTTATTCCTACTATTTTACCTGTCGAAGATTTGTTGGAGCAACTTGCTGCAAAGATTGTTATGGCAACAAGTAAGATAGTAATAATGTATCTATGAGTCATCGGGGCAAGCTATACAGAAAGATTCTATACGTCAATGATTATGATGCGACAATTGCTTGCTTATGACACCGAAATATGGGATTGCATTTGACGATGATCAAATCAGATCATTTACCCAGCTGACCGCAGGAGAGGCGGATTGACGCTGTATATTCTCTTAGGTGAAGTGGTTTAGTTTATTAGTATTTCATTTTCAACTCAGATGCAGGACGCAATGGCAAAAGCGCAAAATTGAGGGATTCTTCAATAGTCAATCTTAGAATCTCGAAGCACAGGAATTTTAAATATTCCTTGGATAGAAAAATATTATGTGTATATTTTGGAACACTTACTGACCCCAAGTTCTGAGGTGGATTTTATGGGTAAGATGTCTCTGACAATATCAATAGTTTTCACATTTTCATTTCTTGCTATATGTCCAGCTGCTAATGGAGATTCAACTGATAATCAACTAGCTATTGAGCCCTTACAATTGCCTTCCGACCGCATGCCCACTCTGGCCGAGCTGAAGACATATTCTATGGCGCTGGCCAGTAGCCAGAAATCAAAAACAAGCGCCCGCTCGGGAAATTCAATAGAATTGCTGGAATTTGCCAGCAGTACTATCTGGTCCGGGACTCTGGATATAATCGCTGTCGATTCGTTTCTGTTTGTTCTTAACATACACGGCTTGCAAATTTTCAACACCTCTCAAGTACTGCGGCTGGTTAAGAGTGTTCCAATTTTTATAGGCGCGTTTTATGACCAGCTTGAACTAAACGATTCAATTCTGTATGTCGGGCGAAGAGAAGAAGTGCATGTTTTTGATGTTAGTAATCCACTATCGCCAATTGCCCTGGATACTATTTCGCTGCCCTTTACCGGAATGGCCATGGAGCTCAAAGGTAACCGCTTGTATGTGGGCAGTATTATGCTAATTTTCTCGCTTAACGGAGAACCGGTAGTATCTATCTATGACGTCAGTGAGCCATCAGCCGTGACATTGGTCGGGACTTGCTACATTCCAGTGAATAATTATGGAGATGCCATAGATTTGGATGTAACCGACAGCCTTATTTATATTACCTGCAACAGCAATGGCAGTCTCGCCATCTACTCGATAGCGGACGAGCAAAACCCGGTGCTGTTATCTCTTACTTACCCCGGCTCCACACCCTGGTGTCAGGCGCTAAAGGACACTATATTATTTTTAGGAGCAGAACAGGGAATTGTCTGCTATAACGTCTCGAACCCCAATTCTCCGGTTTATGTTGCCACTATTCCTTTAGGAGGCACCTGGTCGATTGAAATGTATGGCGATACTTTGTTTGCCCGTCGCTACGATTCAATTTATTCCTATGATGTCTCTGATTTGTCAAATGTTCAGGAACTTGGAGTTCTAGCTAATCGCGGCGCCTGGTTCACAGAATTTATTAGCGGCGACACGATGTATCTGCCCGAATATACATGGGGATTTGAAATAGTAGATATTAGCGACGCCGCTAATATGATAGTAATTGATACTTTTACCAGCCCGACCTGGGAAATGAGGGGAGTGACGCCGGTGGGAGACTGGGTTTATTGTACAAAGTATAATTCTCCTTTTAACTTTGTGAATGCTCTTCACGTCGTAGATGCAACCGATCGCTACAACCCGGTGCATGTTACAAGTGTGCCGGCTGGCCAAAATAGTGTAAGCGTGGCAGTTGATGGCTCAAGACTTGCAGTAGCAGCAGGCAATAAGCTGTATCTCTATGACAGGACGGAAGCGTATAATCCGCAATTTCGTTCTCTGTTTGAAAGGGGTAGTAAAATAAGAATTCGAGATAACTATCTTTATTCTGCCGGTTATGCCTACGGGCTGGCAATTTACGACATAAGTGACTTGTATAATCCTGTTCTGGTCTCGCATCCCGATTATAACGTATTTCTTAATGGCCTAACAATAGATGGCGACTATGCCTATACCGCCGAAATACAAATGTATGGCCCTCTTGATGTCGACCATTTTTTGCGTGTGACAGATATTTCTGACCCGACTAATCAGGTTTCAGTTTCTAACTACTTTTTCGGCAATAGTTCGCTTGGGCTTTATGTGGATATGGTCAAGTCCGGTGGTTTTCTTTATACGGCAACTCCGATTATGGGAGTATTGGTTTTCAATGTTGGTAATGTAAATCAGCCGCAACTGATCAATCAATTCACAGGTACCCAAGGTGAAAGTGTATCAGGACTGGAATTTGACGGGAGGTTTCTCTATCTGTCATTTTGGGATGTTACAGGTATAGAGGTTTTTGATATGATTGATCCCTTAAATCCGGTGAGCGTACAGCAAATAGAACTGCCCCTACCATCTCATCAGTTGAAAGTGCAGGATGGCTTTTTGTATGTGGCGATCCGGTCCGCTCTTTATATTCTCAAAATAAATCCGCCAGCCGTTGCTTGTGGCGACGTTAATTTTGATGATAATGTCAACACCATAGTCGACCTCACCTACTATGTAGACTATATATTCAGAGGCGGTCCCAAGCCTTACTCTGAGTCAGCCGCTAATTTGGATGGTGACTGCACCTACGGATGTAACAATATATTCGATTTGATATATCTGGTAGATTTTATATTTCGGGGTGGACCTGTTCCAACTTGTGGTAATTAAGACACATAGTATTCAATTTTCAGCAAGACATATGAAAGTAAGATGATAATGCTGCCAATTTTGGCCAACGTGTTATTTGAGCAGCTCTCCGTTTTCAAGCTCCAAGAGTCTTTTCTTTCTCCAGAGTCCGCCGCCATAACCTACTAATTTGCCGTTGGTCCCAATCACTCTATGACAGGGAATGATAATAGCAATTCTGTTGGCGCCGTTGGCACTAGCTACCGCTCTGACAGCTTCTGGTCGTCCCAATGCTTCGGCCTGTTCTTTGTAAGAACGGGTTGTTCCGTAAGGAATCTTTTGCAGTCCCTTCCAGACTTTTTTCTGGAACTCCGACCCGGGAGTAGAAAGTGGCAGGTCGAACTTCTTTCTATCACCTGAAAAATACTGCTCTAATTGTAATTTTAAATCTTTTAAATGCGGTCCCGGTGAAGTCAGCAGCGGAGCGTCCAGACGCTTACTAATTTCTTTTAGCTCTGACTCTAACATTTTTCTATCTATGAATTCCAAGAGGCAGATACCTTTTTCGACTGAGGCTGCCATCATTGGGCCGAGCGGTGTCAGAAGTTGATAGATATGAATAATATCTTTGCCGCTGCTTTTTGAAGGTACCACACCAATTGTTTTCTTGAATGAATGTACAAATCCGCTCAAGGAATCGTAGCCGCTGTCATATGCAGTGCTGATAACTTTTTCTCCGTTGGCCAGATGTCCAAAGGCGGTGCCTAATCTGAGCGACCTCAGGTAAGCCTGAAAGGTCATCCCATGATTTTGCTTGAACCATCTTCTCAGTCGATTCGGGTCTATGCCTGAGCTGCGAATATCTTGATCGCTGAATCGCTGGATGCCATCGCTGCCTATTTTATCAAAGATGATTTTCATCCACTCAGGAGCCTCACCTTTAGGAGCCAGCGGGGTGCAGACTTTGCAGGGACGGTAGCCTCGAAGAAGAGCTTCATTGGCAGTTCTGAAATACTCCACATTATGTTTTTTTGGTTTTCTGGCACGGCAAGTCGGACGGCAGAATATACCAGTAGTTTTAACAGCCGCAATGAAGATGCCTTCGAACGCCTCATCTTTTTCAACGAGTGCTTTGTACATCTGATTTTCAGTCAAATTTAGTTGCATAAAGCCAATTTACTCAGTTCGAAATACTTCTCAACCGATAATTTAACAACCATTTCAGATTTATCCAAGTTCCTGCAAAGAAATATCAGAGTCGGCCCACACTGTCAGCCAAATCCCTGAAGTTTGAGTTTGATTTTGCGGCCGTAACAGGAGATTATAGAGGCAACAATAGGAATGGTACTAAAATATGCATGAGTTAACTTACCTCCGGGACCTGCTGGTCATTTTGGGTTTCGCAGTAATCATTGTGACTTTGTTTCACAGATTTAAGCTGCCGGCCATAGCAGGTTTCATTTTGTCGGGAGTGATTGTCGGCCCCCAGGGACTGGCGCTTATTGATGACGTAGAAAAAGTCGAATTACTGGCCGAGGTCGGCGTTGCCTTGCTCCTGTTCGCGATAGGACTGGAGCTCTCCTTAGAAAAGCTCAGGCGAATCTGGAAACTGGTCGCTATCGGTGGCTCGGTACAAGTTGGCTTAAGCATCCTGGTCACTATGGTGGTTTCATTTATTTTCGGACTGCCTACTAATACTGCTGTCTTCATAGGTTTTCTGGTAGCGCTTTCGAGCACCGCTATTGTCTTGCGCGGCTTACAGCAGCGCGGCGAACTGGATGCACCTCATGGCCATCTGATTATGGGCATTCTTGTTTTTCAGGATTTCAGCGTGGTGCCAATGATGCTGGCAATTCCGATTTTGGTCGGAACCAGTCTACCGGCAGAAATGCTGATACTGGCACTGCTGCAATCTTTATTCATAATAGTTGTGATTCTTTTGGCGGCGCTTTTTATCGTGCCGCGAATCTTGAATCTGGTAGCCAAAACCAGACAAAGACAATTGTTTATTTTAACGGTGTTTTTGATATGTATTGGCACCGCCTGGCTTATTACAAGTTCGGGAGCGTCGCTTGCCATCGGCGCCTTCCTGGCAGGGCTGGTCGTAGCCGGCAGCGAATACAGGCATCAGGCGCTGGCGGACTTAATTTCTTTTAAGGAAGTTTTTGCCAGCCTGTTTTTTGTTTCTGTCGGGATGCTTCTGGCGCCTTCTATTTTAGCCGAAAACGTCGTTCTGATTTTTCTGCTCCTAGGTGCCATACTTGTGGGCAAATCCGTTATAGTATTTGCGACCGCTCTAATTATGCGGATGCCCTTAAGAGTTGCCTTGATGACGGCAGTGGCACTGGCGCAGGTTGGAGAGTTTTCGTTCGTTCTGCTTTTTTCAATACAGGGAGAAGGGCTGCTTGAGAAGAGCCTGGAGAGCAGTCTGATAGCGGCCTTTATTTTGTCTATGTTTTTGACGCCGTTTGCCTTGTCTTTTGGTCCCAGACTGGCAGCCGGAATGGGGAAATTTACTCTTCTTAAGAAATTGTTCGAAGTTGTCACGGCCGAAGACGCCTCAGGAGAAACAAGTAAACTAGCCAATCATGTCATTGTCGGCGGTTACGGCTTTGCCGGAAGAGAACTTTCGAGGGCTCTCAAAAGCTGCGGCATTCCCTATGTGGTGGTTGATCTCAATGTTGAAAATGTAAGAAGAGCAACTAATGAAGGTGTTGATGCTTTTTTTGGGGACGTCACCAACCACGAAGTTCTCTTAAAACTGGGCGTGAAACAGGCCAAAGAATTAGTCCTGCTGGTCAATGATCCAACAGCAGCGGAGCATGCCCTGCAGGTAGCCCGCAAACTTGCGCCTAAACTTTTCATAGTGGTGCGCACGCATTACCTGTTGGATGTAGAGTCGATTCTGGCGGCAGGCGCTGATGAAGTAATTCCGTCGGAGCGCGAAGCTGCCGTTGAAGTTACCGCACAGGTGTTGAGCCGGCACCAGATAGACACAATGCAGGTTGCCGAGCGCTGCCGCGAAATCCGCAAACAGACAGAAGAAGAAAAGGCTTAAGTTTAAACAGGGTAGTCTCGGAAACTGGAGGCTTGCGGATTAAAATGTGTCTGGCTATATTCGTTTGCTGTCAATATTGTTTGCGTTAGTTCTTTTATAATAGGACGGCAATTCATGCAAAACGACGAGCCAACTAAATCATTTGTGCCGCTGACCAAAGGAACTGAGGTCGGTCAGTATCGTATCATCAATAAGATTGATGAAGGCGGGATGGGTGAAGTCTATCTGGCCGAGGACACCAAGCTCAATAACAAAGTAGCACTGAAGTTTTTAGCTAGTCGATTCGTTTCCGATGATGCTTCCAAAGAAAGATTTACACGGGAAGCGCAGGCCGTGGCATCACTCGACCATCCAAATATTGTTGCCATACATGAGTTGAATGAGTATAAAGGTCGCCCTTACTTCGCAATGCAGTATGTACAGGGGCAATCGCTTTGGAGCTATGCTAAGCAGACCAAACTTTCAACAGACAGAGTCGTTGAGCTTGCCATGCAATTGTGCGAGGGTCTTCAGGCCGCGCATGAAAAGGGGATTACACATCGGGATATCAAACCGTCAAACATTCTGATAGATTCTCATGGGCGCCTGCGAATAGTCGATTTTGGTTTGGCCTCGGTGCAGGGGACAGATCGGCTGACCAAAACCGGTTCGACACTCGGCACAGTCGGTTATATGTCTCCCGAACAGGTGCGAGGGGAAAAGGTAGACCATCGCTCAGATTTATTCTCAATGGGGGTTGTGCTCTATGAACTATTGTCCGGACTAAATCCATTTAAGGCTGAATCAGAAGCTGCCACAATGCACGCCATCACGCAGGACAAGCCTCAGCCGCTGGCAAGATTTAACCGTGATGTACCGGAGGAACTACAGCGAATCATCGACAAAGCTCTGGCCAAAGATGTCTCTCTCCGATACCAGCACGCCGATGGAATGCTGTCAGACCTGAAACGGATCGACTCAGCGCAGGTTTCGACAAAGAGCGGCAATCGTCTGGCAGCTATTGCAGCAACGGTTCTGGTCGTTGTTTTGGCAGGATATTATGTCTATTCGAGTTTCATTGCAGATACTTCAAGAAAGTCGGACGAGCCCACAAGAATAGTTGTTCTCCCCTTTGACAACAGCGGCCCTGAAGACCAGCAATATTTTGTCGACGGAATGACTGATGAAGTAATCACAAAACTATCTTCAATCAAAAACCTCAAAGTTATTGCCCGTCAGAGCGCTGCCAAGTTAAAAAGAGAAGGAATGGATATTAGTTCTATCGGTAAGGAACTTGGGGTTGAATATGTTCTTGAAGCCTCCGTTCATTGGCAAGAGAGCAGTAGCGGCATTAAAAGGGTAAAGCTGGTAACTCGGCTGATTGAAGTATCCGATGAATCTATCCTATGGGGCAAGTCCTACGATACGATTATGTCCGAAGTCTTTACCGTTCAATCGAATATGGCACAACAAGTAGCCGAACAGTTGGGAGTTGTACTTTCCTCAAACGATAAGCTGAAAGTTTGGGAAAGATATACTAATAGTGAAGAAGCATGGGACTACTACTTGCGTGGAAACAAGTATCATCGTCGCG
>JADFPZ010000008.1 GCA_022562075.1 Candidatus Zixiibacteriota bacterium
GGCTTATGAGCTTTTAGTTCATCATAATGCGGCTGCATCTGACGATGGTCTCAAGCAATTGATATACGGGCTTGACATCTCTTCCGATGTGCGCAAGCTATGCTTTGACGGGTTAATACGAGCACCAAATCAGAATAAGAAACTTGCCGCGGATGCAGTGAGTACATGGATAAAGAGCAACCTTGATAACACTGAAATCCCTTCGCCGAATTTATTTCAGGGATTTAGAACTATTGGTGTAATTGGAAGTGCAGGAACACAAACGATTACATTTTTGAGAGACCTCTGGACCAATCAAGATGAAAATGAAAGGATTCGGAGCGAATCGGCACTTGCTTTGCTCAAATTGCGAGGTTTCGCTGAATTCTTAAATCTGCTTGATACGCGAGACAGTATTGGGATTACACTCATCCTTAGCTCAGTACGAAATTATGGTCTCTCAACAAACTGGGAGTTTGCTTCTGATTCTTCACGATGGAATAATTTCATTAACTTGACCACTGCCATGATAAATCTTAAGGATGCATCTGTAAGTATTATGGCACTAAATCAGATAGATAAATTAGTGCGACATATGGTTCAAGTATACCCTCCAGCTTCGCGAATGATTAAAGAGTGGTGGATAGGTTCACTTCAAAAGTTTGCAGCGGATAATTCCAGTTCCAGAGTCAGAAGTCGTTCACTTATTCTATTAGACGTCGAATGAACATTTAATCACTAGTTATTTGCTCGTATTGAGTGCTGGATTCCAAGTCAAGCTTGGAATGACGGAGAAGATGGATTCCCGACAACGACACTCCCCTCCGCTTCGCTCGGGACTAAAGCGGGAATGACAAGAAAAAGGAATGACAATAGCGTGAAACTTACTTCGGGGTCCGGACCACAAAAACAGGAATAATCTCCTGCTTCTTGCTCTCGCCAAGGGGGATAGTATCCGGCGGATCGGTCAGCTGAATTCTCTCGGCAACCAGCATCAGACTATTGTTCGGAGAAGTCGTAGCAGTATCAACTATCAGTTTTTCAATCGGACTGCCGTCGAGCGAAGAAACATAAATAGTCACCAGACGGCCGCTTCCGGGCGTCAGTGTTTTATTGGTCGGTCCCAAATTGGCAACCATACCCAGAGTAATACATTGAATTGCCGTATCCGGCCGGAAGAGTTTCATGGTAAAGTGATCAACCCTGCCGCCGGTGTAAATCGCCGAGTCTCCGACAATCTTTACAGTTCCGGCGCTCATTCTGAGCGGTACTGACATGCCGCCAATGTATTCATCATTGGTCAATGATATGGTAATAGTCCAGCTGCTCTCGCCAATCTTTTCTACGTCGGCGTAAAGTGTATCGGTTTTGCCGTAGTTATCTGTCTGTGCGTTTGAGACAGCGGTAAGCAACAGACAAAATGTCACAATAGTTATAACTCTATTCATCATTCCTCAATTCTCATTTTTCATTTCTCAGAAAGTGGTGTCAAAAATCCTATCAATTCTACTATCATAAAAGCAGTAAGTTCTAAATTCCTGCTCATATTTGGTAATAATCGGTATAACTGCCAATTCATTGACCGCTGAAACCGGTCTAATATACTATCTAATATATGCCCTCACAAGCAATTAGGAGCGACCATAGGTCGTTTGAGCGCTATTTGGCTCAGTCAAAAATTATATAGAATTGATGTTGATATTCTACAGAAAGGGTTGGAAAAAGGAAAGATTATGTGGCCTTTTCGCAAGAAAAACAACAATTCAATGGTTTCAGACAACGCCAGCTCCCGGCTGCAGTCTCCCCGGACAGCTCAGATTTCATCGCTTAAAACTTCCGGGCAGATAAGTTCTCTGATGGACTGGTCTCAAAAAGATATGCAGACCGGCCGGTTTAAGACGATGCTCTACCGCTTTTTGACGGACAATATCCCGACTGTCCATTCCTGTATCTGGACCTGGGTGCGTCTTTCTGCCTCACCGGGACAGTTTAAGGTCGATGAGACAGCTGCCGAGAAAAGCCAGCAGGCTGCCAGCACCCGCCTGAAATTACTATCCGGGCGACTTAGCTATGGCGCCTCGGGCAATCCTCAGGCATTAACTACATTTCTGACGGATCTTTATTATTCGCTTTATCGCGATGGTCTCTTTGGTGGTTTTCTGACAGTCAGAAAAGATGCCAGTGGTATTGACCAGTTTATTCCGGTCGACCCGATAGACGTTCGCTTAAATGACGAAAATGGCAAGCGCCAACTCACCCTTGAGTCTGCTAACGGCGAAACCAAACTTGACCGGCTCGATTTTTACTACATTCCCTTAAACGTATCACAGCAACGTCCCCTGGGACGTTCTATTTTGCAGGCGATTCCATTTGTCAGCGCCATTGAGCAGCAGCTGGTCAATGATATGCGTCGGGCGGTACATAACTCCGGCTACCATCGACTTCATGTCAAAATATCTCCTCCGAATCGAAACACCGGCGAGTCTGATAACGCTTACATTAAGCGTATCAACGAATACTTCGACTCCACGTTAAGGATGATGAAAAGCCTTGATGTTGATGACAACCCGGTCACCTGGGACAATGTTGTGATTGAACATTTGGGACCCAACAACCCGCGCTCGGTTTCCAACAGCTGGTTTCTCAATCACCGGGCTATGATAGAAGAAATATGTGCCGGCACAAATCTGGCTCCTTTCATGCTCGGTTATTCTTACGGGGCGACTACCACCTGGTCGGCCTTCAAATTTGATTTGATAATGAGGCAGGTGCGCTCGATTCAATCCGAAGTCAGCCAGTTTTTGGAATGGATTGGAAATATTGATCTGGCACTGGCCGGAATAAACGCCCGCTGCCGTTTTGAATTCGATAACAGCTTTACTTATCAGGCTTCAGATGAGAGCGTGATTAAGTCCAATGAGATCGATAACGTTCTAAAACTCTATCAAGCAGGTTTGATAGACCAGAAAATCGCCCGCACCAAAGCGGGAGCGTTGGTATAACCGATTCTTTCAAAAAGATTGACTGGCAAAAAGGGCTAACCCAGCCGGACTACTTTGCCAGAGCGGTGCTTGGCATAAATCTTCATCCTGGTCAGATAGACTGGTTGAATAATGCCGGAGAGCAGGAAAATATCCTGGTAACCGGCAACCGCTGGGGGAAATCTTTTGTCTGTGCGGTAAACATTATTCACCACGCGCTTTATAAACTGCGGCCGCTCAAATACAATGGCCGTCTGCCGTACAAAATAGTTACCGCCTCTATAACACAGGACCAGGCCAATATTATTTTTAACATATCTTACAATCTTGTCAATCAGTCAGAAATATTGCAGCCACTTATCAAAAAAGTCACCATGACTCCCTATCCAAAGATGGTCTTCGGCAATAATGCCACCATCGAATCCCGCACGACTCAAAACAAAGGGCAGTACCTGTTAGGTCAGGACTACGACCTGTTTATTTTCGACGAAGTAGCTTTTGAGTCCGACCCTGAATTTGTGGTTGAAGAAGTTATTCAGATGCGTCTGGCCGACCGCGAAGGCCGCCTTTTTTTGGTTTCAACACCGAATGGCAAAAACTGGTTCTACAATCGCGCCATGCAGATTTTCAGGAATAAAAACCCCGGTTATCTTCAATACGGAGACAGCCGCGAAAATCCGTATATCTCAGAAAAATATCTGGGAGAGCGGGTTAAATACTTTTCGGAAAAAAGGGTCAAACAAAATATAATGGGACAGTTCGTTGACAGCGGCGGTGAAATCTTAAAAGGCAGCTATATAGACAGAGCGCTGCAACCCCTTTTGTCCAGACCGGAAGCCAATGACATTCCGCTGTACATTTCAGGCTGGGATCTGGCCCGGAAACGTACCGCCACAGTGGGCATCACTATCAAAGTTTCAAACGGCTGCGCCAGGATAGTTGAACTGGAACGGCTAAAAATGTTCGACTGGGCAGTCGTGATTGAAAAGATAAAGAAAAGACAGCATAAATATCCGGGAGAGCTGGTAGTCGATGCCACCGGACTTGGGGACGTGGTCGTTGAACAATTAAAAGAGTACAATCCTGTTTCGGTTATATTTACTGCAAATTCCAAAGCAGAACTATTGACCAATGTTGAACTTTTTCATGCTCAGGATAAAATTAGTTACGACAGCTGGGAACTTCCCGATGGCGCCGGCAAGGTCTGGTCGCTGGAAAATGAACTTCGCGGTGCCCAGTGGGACAACAACAACGATTGTGATGCCCTGATGGCTTTAGCACTGGCGCTCTGGCCGCTTAGAACCCGCAGTTCTGTTTCTATTGAGCCCCGGGTCGGTAAAATTTGAAACAATAAAAAACGCCCGGAAGAAAAATTCCCTCAGGGCGTTAGAAGGGAGGGATGGGAACTTGAAACTAATTTATACGGAGGTCTTTAGTTCACATCCGTTTATAGTGCCGTTTTGGTAACTGTAGGAGGTGCGCTATAAAAGTCAGTTTTCGTTTCTCAGAAGACTTATCCGACTTCTGACAAAGTCAACATCATAGCCAGCGCAAATACCATCAGGCTAAAGACCCACTTGAAATAGTCTTTCTCTTTTTTGACGTAGACTATTGAATTTGGGTCAATAAAATTTCGATTTCTGTAATAAGTTTTAGTCATAACAAATCATGATTCAGCAAAGGGAATGCCGATATTGCAGGTAAGGCTATTAGCTGGGCAAACCTCTGCTGTACAGCGCTTTAACCTGCGCAAAAAATTGCTATCCAGTTAGAAGTGCATTTCATGCCCGCAAAAGCCTGCGCAAAAATTATAGTAAATTGATGTTAAATCGCAGCCGGCTCTATCTGGTAAAGGCAACCAGATACGGAGGTAGAATGGCTGAGAGTATTGGCAAGATCACAGCTCACTTAGCAGAGCCAATCGAAAAAATATCAGAAGAGATCATTTCGCTGATAAATGAGAATATCAAGCCGCCTAATCCGGTTGGTCCCGGCGATGTTTTTGTGCGGGCTATGTATGTTGTCTCTGACGAAGTCAATTCCTTTGGAGGCAGGTTTCCTGCCGAAGAGCATACCCGACTGGCTGCACTATTAATTGACTCACCTGTACTGGTCGGCCATCGCAAAGACAAACTCCCGGTGGCGCGCAATTTTCATTCTCTACTGGTTACCAGAGATGGCAGCCAATGGGTTAAATGTTATTTCTACTGGCTGAAAAATGCAGAAGGCGCCGAAAATCTCAGGCACAATATTGATGGCGGCATTTATAAAGAATGCTCTATCAGCTTCATTTATCTCTTTCCGGAATGTTCGGTTTGCGGTGAAGATATCAGAAATTGTGACCACCGGCCATTACAGCAGCACTCATCCAATGGCAGCCAGCAAATTGTGCACTTCAATTACAGACAGATTGAACGGGTGCTGGAAACATCGCTGGTCTATCGCGGAGCACAGCAGAATACTGCTGTAACCAAAGAACTTGACCTGTCTTTTCTCAATTCGGCCTTAATTCAACCGCAGGTTATAACCAGGCTTTCAGAGATGCCGCATTCAGATTCCTATCTGGTTGTTCCCAATTATCAAGGTTTACCAGTCACAGTTTTAGTTGAGCAGGGAAAGATTGCGGTTCGCGACTCAGACGGCGTTTTGCTGGAAAGACCAAGCGACTCCTTTGAAAAGGTAACGTCGCTAAATGACTTTGAATCTTCCAAAGCTGTTTTGCTGGGACTGCGCGGAAAACAGCGCTGCAGCGAACAAGAACTGGAAAGCTTTTTAATTAATGAACAGTCGCCGGTATCGCGTCTCGAAATAAAACTTCTGCCGAATCATAATCTCAGCCAGGCTGACTTTACAATCAGGTCAGGCGCCAACAAAATCTCAATTATCCGTCATGCCTTGGTTACCAAAGACCAGTTGAGTGAGGCAGTCCATAGCCTGGAAACCCGTGAGGGCTGCATCATCTGGCCTTCGGCAGATTTTCTTTCAGACAGCCCCGGTTACAATTACTGTCGCGGCACCCAGGCCGAATCAAAAACTACTTTCGAGATCAGCAGCTGTGAAGGGCAGGATCATTATCTGATGCGGTTTAGAAGAAACGACCAATCGTACAGTTTTATACTTAAACAGTTCAACTTAAACAGACTTAAACATGGCGGCAGATTCTTAGCAGAAGTAAAAGATAACGGACAAAGTTCATATCCGGAAAGCGCCAGATCGCCGCAGGCTGCTATTATTTCAGGAACAATCGAAAAGATTGAACGAAGCGAAAAAGGTTACCTGTTGCAATTCTCCGAGCCACTCTGCGGCACCTTTGCAATTCGTCCGGTAAGGCTCAACAGCACCAGGCAGTATTTGTTCTATCTGAAAAATGAAAACCATTCAGGAGTGCAGCGTTAAACAATGGCCGAAACTGTAAATAAAGAAAGCGGTCTCAAAATCACAGGTCCACTGCTGCGGTTAGTGGCCATGATTTTCGGAATAGCCGCCGCCTATTTTCTGACGATTCAGTCGTTACGCATAGAGCTGGCAGCCAAGGCAGAGTCGGCCATAGTAGAGCAGCTCGACAAAAAACTTAACAATATTGAGGTGATTCTAAAGGAGACTGTCTTAAGTAAAGAGCAGTTCTATAAATTTTCAACAGACTTGGAAACAAGACTCGCCCGGATTGAATATCACTTGAGTGAAATAACAGGAGAGAAAATTGACAAACCATAATTCTGGACAGAAGTATATAGACGAACTTTTAATCAGCCTCAAAGGCGACAAACTGTCTGAAATAGATTTTGACGAACTTACCGAATGGTTGCAAGAGATAAAAACAACTCTGGACAATTCGTGCGAACTACAATCAGAACTGAAGTTGATGCGTGAGGATTACTTTAGCCGTATCGCAGGTATGGTAAAAGCGGTAACGATAGTTGAAAGAAGCTCAGCTGCTCCTGAAAAGGTTCTGGCTTATCTGGAAGATCTGGAAAACTTAAAGGCAGCGGAACTCATAGAGCAATACCGGAAAACTTCCCACAGATTCAGAATAGCTTTTCCAACAACTTTCGGATTGCCGCCTGTTTCATACAATAATTCTACAGGACTAAAGGAGACCCAAGACTACAAATAGTATAGAGGGACAGGCAGTCCCGGCCCTAGCGGGAAAAATATCCCGGCCTTAAATATATTTCAACACTTTTTAGGAGTATTAGATGAACGTACGCAAACAAGATTTAGATGTCATAGCACCGGTGCTGGTGACATTCACTATCAAGCAGACCAGCAGCGTGGATGATCTCAAGGATGCCAACCTTGGCGAGCCGGTGACTCTATCGGCTAACGGAGAAACCGGACCGATAACCGATGGCGGCCTACTACTAGGCAAGTTAGTCGGTCTGACACTAACCGATAAAGACGACGGCGACCGCCTGGCTACTGTTCAGGTAGGGGGAATTTGCCGTCTGGCAATCGGCACAACTTTTCCTGTAATCGGCGACCGGGTGGTGGGCGCCACCGCAGCGAAAATTAAACAGGCCCCGATAGTGGCCTCGGACCCTGCCGGCGGAAATATTGCCAGAGGCACGGTACTTTCTGTCAATGGCACCACCGATTGCATGATTTTGCTTAACTAAAGGAGATAAGAATGGAATTTAATGATTTTTTGAATTCAGCAGCGATTGAAAGATTAAACAGTCAGTCAATCGAGAACTCGCACTATGGAGGGGTGGACCTTTCACGCGCCGCTTCTTTGAAAGTTGAAAAAGAGCTTTATAACGAAGCAGAAGCAAGAGGCATGTCGCTCTCCGAACTTTTGGAATGTGACGAATACGATCCATCACCTCAGGCCTGCCCTCTGGATGCTTTTGAAAGACAATTAGCTCTGGCAGGTATACGCTTATCGGGTAGAACACCTACCACCGTCGAACAGTTTTTTCAGAATGCGCCAACGCTTTTGCCCGAGTTTATGCTCAGAGAGATCAGGCGCGGACAATCTATGCGTCCGGAACTTTCTAAACTGATAGCAAATACCACAAACATAGCCTCGAACAGCTACACCCCGTTCTTTATAGATACCGGAGACAGCTCCAAGTTTTCGCTCCGGCCGGTAGCTGAAGGAGCCGACGTGCCGCAGATGTTAGTTACCGAGCAGAATCATGCCGTAAATGTTTCTGACTATGGTCTGGCGCTTAAGGCCAGCTACAAGGCGCTGCGTTATCGCACGACCTCGCAATTCAGGGTCTTGCTCTGGTATATCGGCTTCCAGCTGCAGACTGACAAAATGGCCATGGTAGTTGATACTATAATAAACGGCGACGGCAACAGTAATGCCGCCACAACCATAAATACAGCGGTCAGCGCTACGTTGGACTATGATGATATCATAACGCTCTGGTCACAATTCTCACCGTTTGAGATGAACACCATTGTCTGCCATATCAATCAGCTGAAGACGATTTTGACACTGGCGGAGTTCAAGGACCCACTGGCAGGAAACCGCTTTCAAAAAACCGGTGAACTGCTGACACCGCTCGGCTCGACACTGATTCGTTCCGACGATGTTGCCAGCGATTTGGTAATCGGACTGGACAGCCGCTTTGCCATCGAAGAAGTCATCACCCAGCCTCTTATTGTTGAGTATGACAAAGTGATTGAACAGCGTTTTGAGGAAGCAGTTATCACAGAATCTGTCGCCTACGCTAAAGTCATAAAAGAAGCCTCAGTAGTAATGGACACCGTCTGGACCTAACGGTTTTAGGCCCGTCCTTTGGGCGGGCCTATAACCAAAAATAGTGAGCACTATGCAAAAGAAGATTACAGAATCAACCACCCAAAACGCTTTGGCTCTGCCCAGCGGCAGGCTGCTTCTCAAGGTTCCTGCGGGCGCTTATGCCGGAAGAGCAGCAGCCCTCATTCAAACCGCCGGCGGAGAGATAAAACTATACTACGCCGACTCTCCTTATTCAAGCTGGTCAGCGCCAATTACGATTGCCACTGACGCAGTCGACGACGCTTTCTCGGCGGCAATCAATTCCAATGGCAATATTCATATAGTCTATACCGAAACTTCAACAGAGTATCTTGTTACCAAAAAACTTTCGTTCTCTTCAGGAACCTGGACGGTCGGCAGCAAAGTCACCATCTTCAACGGCAATCCTTCATACTATGCGACAGTTGACATAGAAACAGGCGGCAGAATCTGGGTCTGTTATACTCTCAAGAACGGTGCGCTTCGCTACATCTATGCCAAATCATCAGACGATGACGGCGCCACCTGGGGGGCGGGCATCGCCGATTCCGGTGACAGTATTTCAACCGGCCATACTTCAGCCTGGGCAAAATTTGTTATAGGTCCCAACGATTTATTTGTCGTCTACAGCGGAAATGCTACTGATCTTTGGTTCAGCCAGAGACCAATTTTGGGCGGCAGCTGGACCACTCCCTACAACCTGGCCTCAACCGGTAACTTCGACGACCAGCTTGACATCTCTGTTTCCAGCGAAGGTTTGCTGGGCGTCGTCTATGACAACGACCAGCTGCTTTATCGTGAATACGACGGCAGCAACTGGGGAAGTTCCGTGACTCTTGACGGCTCCGGCGGACTGTTCCCCCAAATAATATTTTTTGACAATGTGCCGGTTATTACTTATTTACAGCAGTTTGCCGGCGGACAGTTTATCGCCAAACAAACCAACCGGCAATCCGGGAGCTTTTCGACACCAACTGCCTTAGATTCGCGAGCCGACACAATTGACAAAGTTATTCTTTACGATGCTGTCTCGACAACTTTTTCAGATCTGACCACCGAAGCTGCCAGCAGCACCAGCGCCGATCTGTTTCATCCCTCAACCGACGCCCTTGCAAAAACCATTGGTGACGAAGTCTACCTCGGCATGGACAGCAAGTTCAGGTTCCTGCGTTTCATTCTGTCAACTGCCGGTGTGGGGGGCACGGTCAGCTACAGCTATTGGGATGGTACAGTCTGGAAAGCGTTCACCCCGGTAAGCGGGAATTTCAATCTAAATGCAACAGACGAAGAGCTTATTCTCTGGACAGATTTCGAAAGCATGCCGTCAGACTGGCAGTTAAGCTCAGTCAACGGCAGCGTCCTGTTCTGGGTTCGGCTCAAAGTCGACACGGCCTTTACAACTGCGCCGGTCGGAAGCCAGATAACTGCAATTTCCAATCTATTAGCACTGAGTGTCAGGAGATAAACGATGTTGTATACCAGCGTTGAAAAAGTAAAACAGCACTTAACGTCGGTGTTCCCGGTACAGGACAGAATAACAGACCAGCTGGTTGTTCTTAAGAGCAATGATTTTGTCACATTTTTTGGAGGCACCGTCAGCAGTTCGGATTTTAAAGTCAAGTCGAAGCAATCTAACTATCTAATCCGTCAGTCAGTTACTCTTGGAAATCCAACTACTTCTTTACCTGACAATCTCATCTTGCGCGGCTCGGTAGTGGCAGCCTCGGACAGTTCATTAGGTATGATTTATACCGAAAATATTGATTATATTATTGACTACGACGTCGGTGCCCTTACTATAAAAAGCGGCGGAGCGCTCAGCTCCGGACAGACAATTCTGATCTGGTATACCAATTATATCTCATATACCAAAGGAATGGACTATTCACTGGACTCAGAAAGAGGCAGCCTGAAAAGGATCGCCGCCGGAGCGATAACATCCGGCGAGTCTGTCTATCTTGACTACACTCCTGTTTATCAAAGTTACACCGAAGAACTTCTGCAAAATGCAGTTGATGAGGCCAATGGTCTGATAGAAAAGACCATAGACCCTGACCGGCAATTCGGTATAGAACCGGCGATTCAGGCAGCAGCAACTTACCGTGCTCTTGAAATTATCAGCCGTTCGTCAGCCGCCAGAGAGCTGTCATCGCTTCGAGGTCATGACAAAGTTGCCGCGGCCTGGCTAAAATTGGTCGAAAGTTACGCCGGCCGGGCAGATACCTTACTGAAATCATTTCGTCCACCATTTGACAGTGCTTCAGCGCCAGTACACAGTTAGAGGCAATAGATGAATAACGGATTAGTACAATTAACTTCGCACAGAATTTGGCACGTCCTTAACTTCAATGTTTGGGGAGTCCAAAACCTCGGAGAAATAGAATACTTAAACTTAGAACAAGTCGATGCAATCAAGTCTGTTGCTTTTGGCTCAATCAATATCGGCGATTCATCGCAGTCGGTCAGCTTTACCGGACTTACCGATCGCCGCGGTAACTCACTTCCGGCCAACATTACCAAAGCGCTGGTAATAGCCCGCCCATTGAGTGACCGGCAGGTCTTTATAGTCGGCACCGAAACCTCCACAGGTTTTAAGATTGCCCGCGATTCCAAGTCAAATAAACCGGTCACCACAGATCTTATAATCATAGAGTTAGGCGAATGAAATGCCTGATAACACAATCGAATCATTTGCCCCGACCGAAAGTCTGGAAATTCTGGATGACCTTATAAAACGATATTATGAAAGACTCTTAATCGATATAGAAATTAAACTTAAACCGGGAGACTTAATCAAAATGATTGAACTAAGAAACAAGCTGGCTCCAAAAGGGGAGGACCAGCAGAAGTTTTGGGCGATGCTCTCAAAAATAAGACGCGCTGCCCTTAAATCAGAAACTTCGAATTCAAATGCAAAAGAAAGAAGCAGCTCTAACAAACCATGAAATCCGTAAAACAATTAGCCAGACCACAAAATCACCAGAACTATATATCAATAATTTGTTTTCCGTTGCTATTTATGTTGGCTGCCAATGTATGGGCCGGAACTGAGACCTTAGACCCCGATGGCGACCCGACTCCGGATGACTGGCAACTTGTCAACGGAACAAAGCACGGCGCAGTATCTGATGCCGATGATGCCACTTACATCTGGAATGATGGGCCCGGCTCAGAAAAGCTGTCAATGGCAGACAACACAATGATACCCTCTGATGCAATTATTGACTCTGTGATGATTCACATTAGGGCACAAAAGAATTTTGGTGCAGGCTCTGCGACAATAAGAGCACGTATATTCAATGGAACCGGCAATTATTGTGATGGCAACACGATATCTCTGACAGCGACCCTAACAGACTATGTTTTTGATGCTTATGTCAGTCCGCCCACCGGACCAGCAACTTGCTCGGGTTCTTGGACAAGAAACAGCATTGACAGCCTTGATGTCCAGTTAAACTGGGTTTCTGCTGGTGATGACCCCAGAGTTGTAAAGATGTATGCAGTAGTTCATTGGACTGAGGCGGGTTCCTGTGACTGGCAAGATGCGGGCAGCAGTACCGATGGTGCCACTTGGAGCAGGGAAGATTCAGTCTTTCTTAGCGATGACCAAAGAGCTTTGGATGACCAATCGACACAAGTTGATATGGAAGTGGAGAATTTTACCATCGGCGCTCCTGCTGGCGCAACCATTGATTCAATCGTTGTTAGGGCAGAGGGTCAAGGGGCGGCGAATCAGGCGACCAGGCGCAGAGTGAATGTTGCCTTAACTAAAAATGGAACCAGTGAAGTTGGTGATGTTGTTAATATAACATTTGACAAAGACACCGATGCTTATGAAGAAGCAAGGGGTTCTACTAATGTTCTCTGGGGGACCACTTGGACGGTTGCGGAAGTAAATGCTACGACATTCGGCGTGTTTATAAATCCAGATGGCACCACGACTGATAATATTCTCGTTGACCATGTTCAAATAAAGGTGTGCTGGACAGAATCGAGCGGTGAGGTGAAAAGTCGCAGAAGAAAAATTCAAATGGGAAATAAAAATACTGAGGATATTGAGTATGCGAGGTTAGATAAATGAAGAAAAAATTATTTACATTAATGATAATGTTGTTGCCGATGATGGCGATGGCGGACTTTCTTGGTCTGAAAAAAGCGGACGAGTTTATAACTATGCGAGTCATAACGCTCGACTCTGCTGGCATCAGAACAAAGCCCGACTCAGTTCACGTATTTACTTATTTGGATGGTGGGACGGCCTTGCAGTTTAACGCCCGTAGTACGACCTATCCCTTTGCAATAGGCATAGACACAAGTAAGATTTATGGAGATACTACTTACTGGTTTATTGACCAGATTCAGGATATTGACGGCACGCCGACACCAGCAGATTATACCTTAACAATCAATATCGTTATGTGGGGTGACGGTGGTATACCAACGGATAACTGGGGGACAGTACAAGTTCTCAGTGATTCCCTTGATGTGTATCTCGATGAGATTCGGGACACAACATTTGGGATTATTGATACATTGCAATTACAAGACGGCTGGGTAGCCCAGCAAACCTCTGTAGATGCTCTTAAGGACACTACATTTGCTATTATTGATACATTACAGAGGTTCACTAAGCCAGCCACCGACAGCCTACAGGGGATTATCGATACACTTCAAAATCAAGATGACTGGGTGGCCACATTAGCGAATCAAACGCTTATGATAGACAGCCTTCAGGTTGCACTCGATTCGGTAAGGGCAACATTGGATACATTGCAGAATCAGGACAACTGGGTTCTGGCAAAATCCGATTCGGCCAGCTATATGAACCTCAAGTCTATTGGCGGCCAGGCAAATACGACCTCTCCTGTAAATCTTAACGAAGCCTTTGATGGCGACGCTACCGGCTCGGGCAGAATCTCACTGGTTGAATCATTAAATGATCTGGCCGACAGCTCTATTGATGCCGCAGCTATAAAGTCATACAGCTTGACCACTACGAAATTCTCCGGAAGTTTTCTAACAGCAGACCTTTTAGACGGGACAGTCAGAGAAGAGATATGGAATATTCCATTTAGTGATGTGGGGACTGCTGCCGGCAGCATGTGGGATTCGCTGAACAATTCTTCTTATGTGCAGGGCTCTTCGAGTTTGGATTCTTCAACACTGGCAGGCTGGCTCTGGAATACACCGCAGTCAAATCATACAACTGCCGGGACATTCGGAAAATATCTTGACGTAGAAATATCAAGTATAGGTTCTGGCTCGGGAGCCTTTTCATATCAATTAGTAACCTACGACTCTACTACTTCTCAAGTTATTCCCGGCACGAATCTGGCAGTGCGTAACATCAACCAATCAGCTTTAATAGCTACGGGCAAATCGGATCTGCTGGGTAGTGAAACATTCAATCTTGATGCTGACAGCTTTATTATTGTAGCCACTTCACCCGGCTATATTTATCAGACTTTTGATACGTTGATAGTGACGGGTGCCGGAATCGATACTGTTTTTGGAGACCAGTTTGATCCGGGCTCTCCTGTTTTGCCGGCCTTGTGCCGGGTATACGGTTATTTGTACTCTGTCAGCGCTGTCCCCGAAAAAGATGCTGTGGTCAGAGCCTTTCTTCCTGCCGGTGTTGCACAATCGGGCAATCTGATTATATCACCTTTCATGGTAACGACTACCTCAGACAGCAGCGGATATTTCTTTCTGGACCTGATCCGTTCGGACTCGTTGGTTCCTGCTGCTACCCAGTACGACCTGATAATAGAGCGCAGCGACGGTACCATAGTACACAAGAGAATTACCGTTCCTGATTCGACCAGCTGGCAATTGGACTGGTAATAAAAATAATATTTCAATAATAACCTCAAGAGGAGAAATTGTATGGAGTCACTATTATTCGAACCTGCTTCATGGTTTTCTGTCCTGGGCTCATTCGGGCTGCTTCTGGCAGGGCATATCGCTACCCGCTATGTTGTTCCTTTTTTGAAAGTAGGAAAAAGACAGCGCTATGCCGAATTGATAGCACAACTTGCTGATGAGCTCACCGACGAACTTAGAAACAAACATGACAAAAGCTGGGCTAAATATCTCGATGAAGCGGTAGATAAACTTATCATACTGCTTGGTATTTCGCCAGAGATAGCAAGGCGGGCTGTCAAAGCTGCTGCAGCCCGTAAGTAGAATTAGAAAAGCAGGCAGTTAAAACTGCCTGCTATTATATAAACTTAGTAGCAGGGAGTTCCGGCCGATCCAAACATAAAATTAATAAAGAAAACAGCATCAGCTATGTTTACGTTATTGTCACAGTTTGCGTCGGCCCGGCCTACTCCGCCAACCGGAGCAGGTCCGCTGTTAATCTGGAAATCTATCAGGTAAATCAGGTCGAGCATATTGGTAATATTGTCGCCGTTAAAATCACCTTTGACAAAGAAATTAGCGCAATCATAACTCATTAGAATCGTTGAATTACCGGTTATGCCAGACTGGTCAAAGCCTGTTGCTCTGAAGAAATAAGGAATGCCATCGCTTAGGGCTATCGGCGTCCAGTTGATTGACCAGCCGTCTGAACCGTCAACGTCGGTGCCTATAAGCTGACGTGCAATATTCCAGCCTCTTACAGAAAGTGAAATCATTATATCAACTGACTGCCAGTTGCTTCCAATTTTTATTTCATTGATACCGGAGTTGTTTCTCATCAGTGCGTCAACCACAAAGCCGGTTTCAGGATTGGCAACTCTTACCACAAAACTGCTGTCGGCTTGTTTCCATCCGGAGAAACCATCAGCAGCAACCCACATTCCCGGTGTACCGCCGAGCCCGAGTATGACAGAACGCTCCTCATCTTCTAACCAGCTTCTTAGTGAATAGTAATCAGGGTCACGGATAAGGTCAAAATTTATCAAATCAAAGCGATCGAGGTGCGCTCTCAGGCCTTCTATCATATTTTCATCATAAGTACCGCGATTGTTTCTTGTATCTAAGAAGCTGGCCATCAGCTCCACAAAATCATTAATCGGGATGTCCGTAAGTCCCGTTCTCATAAACTGTTTGTAACCGCGGTCATACCAAACCCTGATGGCCTGGGTGACTGCTATCGGGCCGCTATAGTAATCGCCGTACTCGCCGTTGGTGTAACTATTGCCATCCAGAGGGTTGCCGTTGTTATCTCCATAATTGGACTGCACCAGTTGAATCAGGTTCAATGAAAAAGCAGTATCACCTTTCTTGATATGAGCCTCAACCCTCGAAAAATCTTCATCAAACAAGCTAAACAGTAAATTTACGTTGGGGCAAAAATCACTGCCGTTGCCTGGTGAAACTATTATCGGAACCGGGGGAGTAGGTTCTAAGTAGACAGCTATGCTGTCAGCCGAAGTTCTGCCCGATGTATCAACCGCTGTTGCTCTTATGACATAGTTTCCTTCGCTGCGGGTAGAAAAATCCCAGAACTGACTGAATCCGTCGGCAATGACGGCTGTATTAACACCGTCTCTGAGAGTCTGGCTGCCGTCAAAATCTCTGCCGATTTCAAGATACGCTCCCGAGGCCGGTCGCGCTTCAAAAATTACGAAGTCAATTATTTCTGAACCGGAATTTTCCCATGACCAGATATTTGAAAAGCCAAGCAACGTATCTCCCTCAGAAGGAAAAATAATTGACAGAGACGGTTCCGGCTGAACTCCCCCCGAACCACCGGGATAACCGGAAGCATAAAGGATCAGCCTGCCAGGGAAGTTGTAAATTTCATTATTGCCCATATCTACAAAGCCCAGGGTTGTATCCCAAATATTGTATGAAACGCATTGCATAGGGATACTATCTGTAAGCAAACCAGGATTAACATCTGCTTCAAAGGTATTTCCGATAAAGAATCCTGCAAAGAACGGTCCGTCTACGGTAAAGGGTGTATCCAGCGGAATCCAGATATCGTAAATTCCTGCTTCGGGCACAACAAACTCATACTGAGAAGAAATAGCTAATAATTGTCCGGGTACGGGGCAGTTAGGATTTGACAAGTCTGCTTCTTCAATATCAACCGCAACTATTAACGGAGTGGAGGCATGAAAGACCATCGGCATATTTATTTCTGTAACTGTGAAGGGATAAGGAAGCTGACAGCTTGCGGCCGGGTCAAGATAGGACTTATATAATTCGTTGCCGATTATCCAGCCGTCGATTCGCCAGGAGATACCGGCGTCATGTCTGACAATGCAGGTATCCGCGGCAGATATAGTATATCCTGCCCTTAGTTCACCGGTTGGGACATCGCCTACTCTAACCAGGCGAGGCGCCTTTTTGGTCTCGGCGTCAATGGCCGGCTGCAAGAACAGTATCAGACAAGCTGCTATAGTCAAAATCCTTGACATCTCTTTTCTCCTTCTATGATTCACCGGTAAACTTGCGGCTATTCTTTGATTATCGAGTTATTTGAGTAATCCTTAAACATTGCCGGAGAGAATTTGTCTCTGTCTGCAAATATCGAAAGACTCTGCTCAAACTCTGCTCAGTACAACCGGAAAATTGCGGGAGTAAAGATAGCTGTTCTGATTCCAGTCATAGTGGTTCAAAAACTGCGCTCAATAATTGTACATTCTCCCGACTGCGTATGACGGCTAAACAATTTAGTCCGATAAGATGAAACGAGAAGAAGCAGTAAAATTATGTTCTTGAATACTAAGACTAAAATACTGGTTGTAGATGATGAAAAGTACATCTGCAATCTCATAAAAGACACCCTGGGCACGGAAGCATACGACCTCAGCGTATATTCTGACCCGAGTCTGGCCCTCAAACATATAGACTGTAAACCTGTTGACCTGGTATTGACGGATCTTATAATGGGCAGTCATTCCGGTGTAGAAATTCTTGATGCGGTCTTAAAACACAACCACGATGCAATAGTAATACTTATGACTGCTCACCCGACGGTAGAGACGGTTATATCTGTTCTGAAAAACGGTGCCTATGATTTTCTGGTCAAACCGTTTAAGATGGAACTTCTAAAAGCTACTATCGAACGCGGCTTAGAGCACCAGTCTATCAGAAGAGAAAATTTAGAACTTAAAGGTCAGGTGGAATTTCTTAAGACTACCAGCTTCAGTAGCTCCATCGATAACAATATTGAGAAGTACCTGATAAATTTAGTCAAGTCCTGTAAAAAAGAGATAGGTGCAGTTGCGGCAGGAGTTATAATTTCAGACCCCTCCAAGGCTGAACTTAACCGTAAAGTCTATGAGTCGGATGAAGAACAATATATTGGCGAAGTTCTGGATGACTCAACTCTTGAAACATTTACATATACCAAAAGTCCGCAGCCGGCAATCTCTATACGTGAGGATGCTGCAGGAGAATCCAAGAGAAACAGAATCAAAATTTCTCAGCCGATTTTTGTCGGAAGAACTTTAACGGGTGTGATAAACATTTTAGCTTTCAGGAAATTTGACAGAGTTCTCTCCGGAGAGATTAATATACTGGGCATCTTAAGCAATTTCGCGGCATCTTCTATTGCCAACTGGCGCATGTACAATGACCTGCAAAAATCGTATCTAAATGCTATTAAGGGACTCGCCAAAGCTATCGAAGCCCGCGATGCCCATACTGCCGGACATACCGACAGAGTCTCAAAGCTTGCAGAAATTGTCGCCCGTCATCTTAGCTGGGAGCCGGAACAGGTAAGAAATCTGGTGATGGGCTGTATGCTTCACGATATTGGTAAGATTGGTATTCCCGACGCTGTCTTAAATAAGACCAGCAAGCTGAGCAAGGCAGAAATTGAACGGATGGAAAAACATACCGAGTTAGGTCTGCAAATCATCGAAGGCATAGATCTTTTTAAACCGGCAATTCCATATATAGCCTCACACCATGAAAGATTTGACGGCAAAGGTTATCCCTCAGGACTCTCCGGTGAGGGTATTCCAATCGAAGGCAGACTTCTGGCGGTAGTAGATACTTTTGATGCTATTCTTTCTGACAGACCATACCGCGACGGCGCCGAGTTAAAAGTAGCCATTTCTGAAATTGCAAAAAACACAGGCAGCCAATTCGACCCACTGATGGTAAAAGCTTTCTTTGAAGTAATTAGATCAGGAGATTTAGACTTAAAGAAGCTGTACGACTGTAGCGAAGACTTAGATTCTATTCCAGAGCTGCAAACTACCGAAAAGGCACCGGCGTAAAAGATAAAATCATAATTCCAATTGATATCATAGCCATCCAGAAGGCAGTCCTGCTGATTGGTCTTTGGTCATTTAATGTCGGCGGATGATTTATCCCGAACAGCAGACCCATCCCCGCAAAAAACCACCATAATGGTGACAGAAAACCCAGGAAGACCAATAACCCCATGGCAACAGCTCCCATCATTCTCTGTTTTCCGCGAAAAAGCCCGTACATTATATGCCCGCCATCAAGTTGACCTATGGGCAAGAGATTTATGGCTGTGACCAGCAGCCCGACCCAGCCCGCAAAGGCTGCTTCGGAAAGATAGTAAACCTGTTCTGCGGGCGCCTGACCTACTATTGCCAGCGTCGCCAGTTTCATCAAGACCGACTCTCCTTCTAAAGAAAAATACATTTCTCCTGTAGATGAAAGCACTTCCGGAAACACAATCTGTGAATGACCCAGCCCATAAATGAGCCAGCCGATAGCAACAATCCAACCGGCTATCGGACCGGCTGCGCCGACTTCGATTAAATCTCTTCTGTTCCAAAAGGGAGATTTGGATTTGATAATTGCACCGAAGGTGCCAATGATATTTGGTGCCGGAATAAAATATGGCCAGGAAGTTACAATCTGCCTTCTGCGGCTGGCCACGAAGTGCCCCATCTCATGGACAAACAGTATTGAGATAAGCGCCATTGTAAAAGTCAGACCGGCGCCGTTTTCAAGTGCCTGGAGAGTGTTGTAAAAGGCACTCGTGATTGTTTCACTAATAACGGTCTGTTTTAAGAAAACCGGAACAAAGTAAACTGTAAAGAGCGTAGCCATAAAGAGAATGACATTGACCAGCGGAATACGTTCTTTTCTGCCGGGGTCAATACTGAGCAGCAGATTTCCGTCTTGCTGGTGCAGTTTGAAATTGTAACCGGCGGTTTTCAGGCGGTCTTTGATAACTTTGTCGGACTGCTCTCTATCGTAGATATATTCAAGGCTGAAAATGATATTTTCATTCTGATTGTAAACAGCATTGACAGCAAAGAGGTCAGTCAAAAGAGCAGCTATTTCTTCAGTTTGCTTCGGGGTCTGTTGATTTTCCATCAAATATATAATGCTAAGTAATTGAACTTTTCGATATTAAAAAAAGAGGCGGAGAAAAAATTCTCCACCTCTTAATATATTGAGTCTAAACAGTCTAATTCAAATTAGAGAGTCCAGTCTCCAAGGGGGCATGGACCGTTGTTGAAGTAGTAATCAACAAGATATGTTATATCTGATTCCGTTACTCCTTCAATACCATCAACATCGGCAAGATATTTAAACGGGATTGCTCCAAGGATATCTTCGGAGACAATATCTACCAGCGTCATAATGTCCGCAATAGTGATCTTGTTGTCATTATCAACGTCACCGCGGCCGAAACCGGCCCATTTGTTTACAGTATTAGCGAGTGCTGCGATCTCCGGAGGAGCCTGGAGAGGTGGTCCTATGGCATCTGCCAGACCGCTCAATCTAAAGATTGCAACGCCAAAGCTATATGTTTCGTTGGCAGCAAAGTCATGTTCTGCCAGGGTAGCATGCATCGACTGGTCTCTGGTAAATACAGCATCCGGCATTGAGTATTCTCCCGGGGCGTCCGAGGAATAGCTGTAGAAGAGATCTAGGTAGGCTCCTACATCATCAGTAGCATAGAAAGAATTATCTGAATCAAGAAGCCAGACATTCTTTGCCGGAGAGTATCCACAGCCAAACGGGACCTTAACAGCGCCCCAGGCATTGCCATTAGAAGCATCTATCCCAGCTTGCCAGACAACTGAATTAACAGGATCCAGCAAGGAAGTGTCTCTGCTGTCTGCACCGGGATAATAAATATCATAGTCACACCAGTATCCGAATTTCCATCCGGGTACCGCTACGCCGTTGCGCTCAGTGAAGTCAAAGATTTCGAGAGTGAACTGGGATAGTTCCGCTACATTCGGAACTCCAATAGTTCTCGAATTCAGTGACAGACCCATGGCTTGGTCGTCAGAGAACGGAGCCGGGTTGTTTTCCCAATCCCAGCCGGCACCAAAATCGTGGTTCTGAACTGAGTCGATACCGGAAGCATATACCGTATTACCTGTGATAAATGAGTAATCATCGCCGTCCCACATTTCTCCGAGAATAACACCGGTGGTCAAGGCCGGTTTACAGGAAATGTCATACCAGTTCGGGTCAGCTTGCCAGGAGGTAAAGTCTCCGCCAAAGTACTCAAAGGTCATCGCCAAGCGATGCTGGGCGATACCGAAGATATACGAACCCAACCACATGGCAGCATCTTCGCCGTCAATGTCGAATGAGAAGGCATCGTTGTTAGACAAAGTACCGTTATTCCACTCAATCTGAGTGTTGACATCGGCAAGACCAAATGTGAGTGATGTTGAATCAGTCAAACAGCCACCAATCAGAGTCACTCTAATTTCAGGGAACGGGCTCGGCAAGGATGCAGAGCCGGCATTCACGAAGAAATCAGGATCGTCGGTGTCCAACTCGATATAGAATGTCTGTGGACCGCGTAAGATTTCTGACGGATTAACGTCAATTAAGAGATCCAGAGAAGCTCCGGCAGCCAGTACCTGACCGCTAACCGGTTGAGTTATACCGTTCAAATAAGGGTGAGAGGATGTAGCTGAACGACTTATAAAACGTTCGTTATTCAGGGCCAGTTCTCTGACACTAACCTGACTCAGTTCGCCAGCATCGTTAATGATGTTGACTTCTTCGACTAAACCTTTGAAGTATCGAGCCGATGATGCAAGTTGATTAGCCAAGTCAGATGACCGGTCCAGGAATTCCGGACGGATAACATCAATACTGACGATATTAGGATCAGATGAACCGTTTGAAACATCGCTAGTGTTTACATTGTTGAAAGTCAGATCGGCGCATCCTGTATTAACCAAAGCGTCAGCTACGGTTACAATCACAGAGAGGTCAACGCTGAAATCAACAGCGAGACGAAGATCATAGCCCTGTATTTCCAGGCGAGGACGGTCAGCGCCTTTGACAAGGTCAACTACCGCTCCAAAGCCGTTAGTGACCAGGAGGTGAGTTGCTCCCTCACTGTCAGTAGCCAACGTAGCAGCGGCGCCATCAGAAATATCCTGTCCGAAATCCCAGCGGCGGCGGAATATCTGTTCACCGGTCAGGGAATTCCAGAAGTTAATGGCACCTTCTTCATCAGTATTAACTACAATGTCCACGGGGTTAGGCCCGTCTTCGGGCTCGCAAGAGCGAACTCCGTTACCCAAGTAACGTCCGTCGCCTTCATTTTCATAGGGCGTTGCTGCAGACCAGACAACGCCACCAGTACTCTTGGCGGCCGCAAACATGGGGGTACCATAAGGGGGCGGGCTCCACTGAGTATTTGTTTGACAATAAACCAGGTTAACGTCAACAATCGGGTTACTGTATAGGAAACCGTTGGTAGGAATAGCGTTTATAAGTGCACCACTGGCGGCATTAAGTGTATAATACATGCCATCACGAGGGAAGTCGCCGGTCATACGAGCGCCGACGAATAGTTTACCAGCATCATAGGAAACATTATAAAATCCTTCACTCACCAGGTCGCCCGACTCGCCTTCGTGAAAGGCTGCACCTTGCAGTCCTCCTTCTTCAGAGAGCCGCCAGTTGATTGTACCGCTTGCAGCGTCCACAGAAAAAACGTCGCCATCCAAACCAATTGAATTGGTACCGTAGTATAGTGAACTGCCATCGGAAGCAGAACCTTGTACAAGTTGACCTCCAGCTAAAGTAAGCGGATTATTGCCATCCCAGCCGACGTAATCGTCGCCTGTTGCAGCTTCAATAGCTACTACTTTGCCAATTTCACTTCCGGCAAAAAGCACTTCGGTACCGCCAATATCGAGAACAATAATGTTAGCGAAACGAAGCGGACCAGTGCCTGTAAATGTGCGACTCAATACTTTGGTAGCAGGAGTCGTGGAGATGTCCCAACCGGTAATTGTGGTATTGCTACCACCGGAAACATATAGAATACCGTTATAGATGGTCGGATCATTGAAAATAAAATTGCCAAAATCCGCATCAGAGATAGTGTAAAGGTGTGCACCAGAAATAAGGTCGAGTACTTCTACAGTAGAATTATTTGCAAGTGCATCTGATGTAGAAACATACACTCTTCCATCATGAATGATAGGCGACATGTAAGGAATTGTGTTTGCAGGTGTTTCATATAACCAGCTTGTGGTCAGGTCACACCAGGCGTCGTCTAACGGCACATTGGAAGCGCCGGTTCTGCCAAAGTCGCGGGACTGTGTTGTCCACAAATCCGGCGGCTCACAAGCTGCACCCTCGAAGGGTGTGCAGCAGACCTTGGCGCCTAAGTACATAGCAGCGTCAGACGGAAACCCGAACGCAGTTATATTCAACCAATTGCCGCCAAAGAATATCTGTGTTCCTGCAAAGCCGGTTATACCGCCAGCACCGTCAACGCAGACGCGAACACCGCTATCTTGGGTATTTGTAAGCGGTTCGATAGTTACAAAGAAGCTGGCCGGGACTATTACATTTAGCGCCGGCATTGTGAGAATGAAGGACCCGATGTCATCTGGACCTTCGTATCCTGCAGCGGCAAAATCTGCCGCGGTCAGGATTTCAGTATGTAAGACTGCACCCGGAGATCCGGCGACATTATCTGTGATACTTATAGCAACATCGGCCTCGTACATATCGGGTCTGAGACTATCGGCAGGGTGCCGATAGAAACACCATTCGAGCTCACGGAGTTCGCACTCACTGCCGCCACCGGCAACAAACCTCTGCGCCCATGCGGTAACAGGGTTACCATCCGGAATAGCCAAAACATGTGTAAATGTATTAAAGTAGTTCTGTATTGAACAGTCCGCGAACTGATCCCGGCAGAGGTTTGCATCAAACAGGAAGTTGACATCAGCTCCCCACCATTCAAGCATCGTGTACCAGGTGGTACCGCCCGCCCAGTCTGGGTCACCGGTGCCATTTGAGCGTCCTACACCGTCAGCACCGTTTGATGACAGGCAGGATTCATATTCTACGCCAGCTTCTCCAGAAGAACTGAAAGCTACATGGAAAGTGTTCTCGAGAACCAGCGGAGAAAAGTTAAAGGTTGTATAGGCAGGATATGCCGCGTACGATCCGGGTTCAATTGAGACCTGAGCAATCATAGCTCCAGGTTGACCAGAACCGTCATCGTCATATACGGTAGCATAAATAATGTCATTTCCAAATGACCCGTCATCAGGATCGTAGACAGCAATATCTACTGATTGTAGTGTCTCGGGTCCGCCCACATCAAATCTCTGAGCCCAAGCGCTATCACCAAAGACAGGATGAGGTGTGCGCCAGAAGAATGCGAGATTCTCTGCATACGTCTGTGAATAGCAATCGGAAAAAGCAAGCTCTTCGCAGCAACGTTCGGAGATGATGTCAAAAGTATAGTCAACATCCCAATCGTTTAACATCGTCCCCCAGGCACCGTTCCAGTACTCACTGGAACGTTCTTCACCAGCATTTGGACCATCGGCATCATCAGAGATAATGGCGATACCATCACCAGGTCCGCCGATAGGTGTAACACCATAGTGGTACTCATCGCCGTCTGCGAATACCCACCCTGCGGCAGAAAAGTCTGCAGCAACGTAGTCAAATCCGGCAGCAACAAGAGTAGCATTAGGAATGTCAACTGAGTCAAGAACTGAGCCGGGGAAACCAAAACCGTCATCATCCCATAAATAGACCCGCATGTCAGGCGAACCTGTCATTTGCGCATCATAAGATAGAATCCAGGCAACTTTGAGAGTACACTCAAAGTTGTCTTCAACGGTAAATCGTGTGTTAAACAAATCGTCGCCATAAGCATCCGGTATCGTCCAGTAGAATGCCTGCGGACCTGCATAGGCTTGCATATCACAGAAATATGACTGTGATGGCGGGGCAGGTGTTCCAGCGTCAAAGGGCAAAGCTCTCAGGGCAGAGGCCGGCTTTTTGAATGAAGGCTGCGCTGGTGCGTAGGCATCATCCAATGGATTCACTTTCGGATTATTGGGATTGAACATCATAGGTTCTTTCGCATACGAAGTAAGGCCACCAGGACCTGCCAGAGCTACTGAGCCCAGGGCAAAAACCAGACTTAAACCGAATACAGCGATTATCAGTCTATTAAGCATTTAATTCCTCCTTAAATGAAAGGAAAAGCACAAATTTGTCCTCTGATATCGGCAAATTACCGGACTAAATCCGCAAAAGCGAAAAAGCCATGAGGCACTCTGCCAGTCACTCGAAATATGTCTAGGGAAGCACGAGCTAATTTTACCAGTCAACAAATTCATCATATTTCCTTTACCATATGGAGAAGGAGTTATTCATTGTTTTATTATTTTGGATTAAATCCAAAGTCTGTGTAGAAGACTTCAATAACTTCATTTTCAGTTTTGTGTCTATTGATTCCTCCTGAAACTACTTAAAACCAGTAGTTAATTAAGGGTTTAAGTAAAATAGATGAGAAGGATTAACGGACTTTAGAAGCTAACAGATTACTATCGAAAATCTTTTCGATCTTAAAGATTCAAAGTTAGAATAAATTCAAACCTGTATCTTTGTCTACAAAACAGAAACCTGTTTCGATAATCAAAAAAACAGTTCGTTAGCGATTTGTCAGTTCTGTAAAAAGAAGTATACTTGTGCGTTGCAGTTCGAATCAAGTTTGGCTCTCAGATTCTTACTAACAACTATTACACACGCTCAACCCCAATTAAAAGCCCTATAGCGGGTTTGTCAAGCGAAAAAGGAAAGATTTTCCAGTTTTTTTGGAGGTTTATCTGAGTTGCTGAAATCTTCATAACTGTTGGTTCTTATTGACTTAGCCGCTATATCTGCCAAATCTTAAGATTAGAATGTCAAGCCCTCAAAAGAATAGAAGGCCTTACAAGAAAGCAACTGTAGTCCTAATTGCATTGGTGCTGATTCTGCTGTTCAGGCTGGTAGAGTATATCGGGCACGATAAAGCTCCCGGGGACAGGTTTGTAATTATGCGGGTCATCGATGGCGACACGGTTGAACTCGTTGGCGGTGACAGGCTGAGGCTATTGGGAATCGACACTCCCGAAAAGGGGGAGCTGTTTTATGACAGCGCTACCCTGTTTCTGGAAAGTCTGGTTTTGGGCAAGAAGTCTCGGATAGAGTATGCCGACAAACGTCGTGACCGCTACGGGCGGCTCCTGGGATTTGTCTATATTGAAGATACCATATTCGTCAACAGGAGGATTCTCTCCGCCGGTCTCGGTTATCTGTATCTGGTCAAAGATCAAGAGTTAAGCCGGCCCAGATTCAAAGAACTGCTTCTGGCTCAAAGGGTGGCGGTAGAATCAAAGACAGGTCTCTGGGGAGTAATTCGGGATTATGAAGATAAGTATATTGCCAGCAGGTATTCGCTCCGATTCCATCGCCCGGGCTGCAGCTCAGCCAGCCGGATTAAACAGTCGAATATCCGCACATTTGAGATTATGCAAGAGGCTTTATACGAGGGCTTGTCTCCCTGCAGAATCTGCCGTCCCTGAGATAGAATTTCGTGTATAATAGCTGTATGAAGATTCTCTTAATAGTTGCCGTCGTGTTATTATCTACATTCAATCCGGCGACTGCCGGGCAGACTCTCAAAGAGATAATGACTCCACCGGCTGACTCAGTCGATAGAGAAAGTCTGAGAATCTGGGTGCCGGTTGAGCGTGGCAGCAGATGCAGGTTGACAGTTGATATACTGGACGATAGTAGTCAAGTGGTCAGGCATCTCGTAAATGATCTGGCAGGCCGCGGGTATCATAATTTCTACTGGGACAAAAAAGATGATTCGGGAGTTTTTGTAGATTCCGGAACTTATAAATATCAAATCGATGATTGCGGCAATAAGAAAAGAGGCCAAATAAGAGTTACCTATACAGGTATCAGAATCGAGATTCAATCTGCTCTGGGACTGTTTGCCCAAGAAGTTCGGGGGAAATCCACGAACTTACGAATCGAATGGCTTTCGGTCACAGACAGTTTGCTGTCTACTGTCTTAGATACGACCTTGAAAGATGGCCGCCACAAATTCAGCTTGCCTGATTATAAACGGGAACATTCGGATGACTATATCCAATTGATTCGGATTGACGGAAAAGTTGTAGAAAGAATAAGCAGCAGGACAAAAGAACAGAAATGAACAAGACTCTAATATTGATATTATTGGCAATCGCCTTTAGCGGCTGCGGCAAGAAGATTCTCTATAATATGCCGGCAGTCGAGGAAAGAGGCTACTATGAAACTGCCTGGATTGACCCGTCGGTAGTTCTCGAAGATGAGTGGTATACACTTTTACGCTCAGACAGGGTTGATTCTTTCTTCGTCGAAATTAAGCCCGGTGAAAACAAGCCATTGGCTCCTTCGGTAGAGTTTAAGGTCACCCAATTTGAATGCCTGACTTCTGTCAATCTGATGAACGGGCACCGACAAATAGTCAAACCTCTGTTGGTCAAAAATCTAAGATTTGGATACTATAAGTTTACTTTCAATATTGGCAGGCTCAAGAAAGAAGAGCTGCCGCCTGGTGATTATTTTCTCAAAGCTGAACATTGCGGCTTTACGGTAATAACCGATTTAGGCCGACTATAAGCTGAAAAACAGACATTTTTCTTTGTACAAAGAAAGAACAGAGCTCTCTCTTTACTCCTTTTTCTATCAGCCGATAAGACTACAGTAAGGTCAAGAATACTTCTTAAACGGCGAAAAAAGGTAAGGAAATAGCAGCAAAATGCCTGATATCCTGGTTGTAGAAGATAAAGATTCTATGAGAAAGATGCTCATCCAGACTCTCTCCGGGGAGGGTCATCGGGTTGATTCTGCCCCAAACGGCAAAAAAGCTCTGGAGCTGATTCATAGCAAATCTTACGACTTAGTTTTAACCGATCTCAAGATGCCTGATGTCGACGGCCTTCAGGTATTGTCGGGAGTCAAAAGCGTTGACTCCGAAACAGCAGTTATTGTTATGACTGCTTACGGGACGATTGAAGATGCTGTGTCGGCCATGAAAAGAGGGGCAGCAGATTTTATTACCAAACCGTTTGATACCGAGCACCTGGGAGTATTGATAGGCCGGGCCCTGGAGACCCGCAGACTTGTTGCAGAAAATTCTCTTTTAAGAGAAGAGATTCTGGCCGACCATGGTCTGGAGAATATCATTGGCAAAAATGAAAAGATGCTGGAAATCAGCGGTCTCGTTCAAAAAGTTGCCAAATCCGATGCCGCGGTTTTGCTGCAGGGAGAATCAGGAACCGGTAAGGAACTTTTTGCCAAGGCGATTCATTCTCTCTCTCCGCGCAAAGACCGACCATATATAGCTCTGAATTGTGCCGCAATTCCCAGAGAGCTTTTAGAAAATGAATTGTTTGGCTCAGAAAAAGGAGCTTTCACCGGCGCTCACGCCCGCAAGATGGGTAAGTTTGAAATAGCTCATAGCGGGACAATGTTCTTAGACGAAATAGGTGATATGGATGTTTCTCTGCAGGCCAAGCTGCTAAGAGTTTTGCAGGAAAAAACTTTTGAACGCTTAGGTGGTACCAAGTCTATCGAAGTAGATGTGCGGGTGATTGCTGCTACCAATATGGACCTGAACGAATTGATAAGAGCCAAAAAATTCCGTGAAGATTTGTATTACAGGTTATCCGTTTTTCCAATTACGATTCCGCCATTGCGCGAACGAATCGGTGATGTCAAAGAGCTGGCAGAATATTTTATGCAGAAGTATTGCCGTGAGATGTCCAAGCCGGTCAAAAGGATATCCAAAGAGGCTATGAGTCTTCTGGAAAAATATCACTGGCCGGGCAATGTGCGCGAACTTGAAAATACGATTGAACGCGCCGTGATACTTGCTGAAGGCCGTACTGTCAGTCCGGAGCAGCTGGCTATAAGACTCCAACGTACCGATGAAATCCGCCTTCGCGAAGGCGCCGGACTCAAAGAAATAGGCGCTCATGCTCAGGCCAAAGCTGAACGGGGAGCCATCATCAGAGTGCTCAAACAGGTACGGGGCAACAAGCGCAAGGCCTCCAAGGTTCTTCAGATTGATTACACCACTCTTTTTGATAAGCTAAAAAAATACGACATTGATAAAGACCTCAATCCGCTGGAGTAGTATATCCTCTATTTCGAAAACCAGCTGAAAACAGCTGAAGAATTCGAGCAGCACAATTTCTGGTTGACATTCTCATCTTCCGGAGCGATTTTGAGTTTCAAATTGTCCGCTATGGTCGTAGTAACTTCGCCGGGTTACACACTTGCGCAGAAACAGTTTTAATAATTAAATTGTTGAATAGATGACTATGTTTGTATCGGTAATTAATAGACGAGTATTGATGCTCAATCAAAACTACGAGCCTTTGACAGTTTGCTCTGCCAGGAGGGCAGTGGTGCTGATGTTTCAAGGCAAGGCTGAAATGATTGAATCGGCCGATGGCCTCAGAATCAGAACTGTCAGCACCAGCTATAGTGTGCCATCGGTGGTAAGGCTCTGGCGCTACCGCAAAGTTCCCTATAAGAGAATAGTACTTACCCGCAAGAACGTTCTTATTCGGGACGGCTATCAGTGCCAGTATTGCTCAACCCGCCGGGGGCCGATGACAGTTGACCATATAGTGCCCAAGATGATGGGCGGCGAAGAGCGCTGGCATAATCTGGTCTGTGCCTGTTCCAGATGCAACAACCGCAAAGGGGACAGAACGCCTGATATGGCCGGCATGAAACTTATCAAAAGGCCCAGACGGCCATCGCATATTATGTTTATTCAACGTGAAGGCGGCATATCAAAATTATGGCACCCCTATCTGTTTATGGATTCTAAATGGAATGGAGCAGGGTATTTCACTCTGGTCGATTAAGTAATTCCCGGCAAACGCTGCAATTTCTCAGGCGTTATTTATTCCCTGAAGTTTTTAATTGATTTGCACTTAAGCTGCTTTTAAGCTGAGTAGCCATAGAATATAATTATGGTAGACGTGACACTAAAGAGAAATATAGAAACACAACCCGCCAGAAAGGAAACTATTCTTTCGGGGATGCAGCCGACAGGTTCCTTGCATGTGGGAAATCTTGAGGGCGCTCTGAAAAATTGGGTAAAGCTTCAGGAAAAATACTGGATGTATCTCTGTATCGTAGACTGGCACTCGCTGACTGCCGAATACAAAGATACCAGGGATCTCAAAGATAAGATTTTTCAGATGGCAGTAGACTTTCTGGCAGCCGGTCTTTCTCCGGAAAAGTGCGCGATATTTATTCAATCCGAAGTCAAAGAACATGCCGAACTTCATCTGATCTTTTCAATGTTAATTTCTGTCCCGACTCTGACACGTCTGCCGACTTTTCAGGAGAAAAAGGACCAGCTTGACTCCTACGGTTTTCTGGGATATCCGGTTTTACAGGCTGCGGATATATGTCTCTACAATGCTGACAAAGTTCCGGTAGGCAAAGACCAGGAAAAGCATATCTGGCTGGCCAAGGACCTGGCCATTCGCTTTAATAAAACTTTCAAGAAAGTATTTAACGAGCCGGAGGTATTGCTTACTGAGATTCCGTTAATACTTGGCTCTGATAACCGCAAAATGTCCAAGTCTTTCGACAATCATATACCGCTCGACTATACTGATAAACAGACCGAAAAAAGATTGCTTCAGTATTATACCGACCCCAAGAAATTGCGCAAAGGAGACCCGGGCCGTCCTGAGATATGTCCCATTTATCTGCTTCATAAACTTTACACCCCCGGCCATGAGCAGGAGATAGCCCCTCCTTGCCGCTCTGGAGAACTTGGCTGTGTTGACTGCAAAAAAAAACTGGCGCTGAACCTAAATAATGCTTTAATGCCAATAAGAGAAAAAAGGGCTGAACTTATTAAGAAACCTGATTATATATGGGATGTATTAGAAGAAGGAGCCGGTCGAGCCAGACATCGGGCCCAGAACGTCATGGAAAAAGTTCGCACGGCTATGAAAACTAATTACAGGAAAGAAAAAAAATAATGATTCAGACTCAGGCAACGACAGACAATCAATACTTAGTAGACCTGTCGCTTTTTCAAGGGCCGATGGATTTACTTCTGTATCTGATTAAAAAAGATGAAATAGACATATACGATATCCCCATCGCCGGAATTACCAGACAATATCTGGAGTATATCGATCTGCTTAAAGATTTGAACCTGGAGGTCGCCGGTGAGTATATTTTGATGGCCGCTTCTTTGATTCGTATAAAAGTAAGAATGCTTTTGCCTCGCGATGACGAGGAAACCTCTGAAGATGACCCCCGTCACGAACTGATACAGGCTTTGATAGAGTACCGCAAGTTCAAGGAGGCCGGCGAAATTTTCAGGGATACAGCTATTATTGAAGAGGCCAAAATTGTGCCGCCTTCTCCTGTGAGTGACAAAAAAATGATCACAGACTTAACTCCCGGTCCGACTCTGTTTGACCTGGTGACGGCTTTTAAGGAAATGATAGAGGAGCAAAAAGAAGAGGCCAGTCACGAAGTTGACCCTGAAGAAGTTAGTGTCGAAGAAAGAGTGGCCTATGTCCTGGCGTTCTTAGCCAACAGAGAGTTTTCCACTTTCCGGGAGTTGTTTTCGGACAGACCCAGAAAGATTGTAGCTGTAGTTACTTTCATAGCTCTGCTTGAAATGACACGTCAAAGACGGATAAAAATCAGGCAGTCGAGTCTGTTTGAGGAACTTCGTGTTTATCGCGGAGATAATTACAGCTCAACTGATGAAGAGATTAAAGAGATCGAAGAAATCGGAAATGAGATAGTCCAGGAG
>JADFPZ010000126.1 GCA_022562075.1 Candidatus Zixiibacteriota bacterium
TATCTGCTGGCTAAAACCGAGCAGTCCCGCTTCCATAGTATAATCGCTGATAATCAGGGCCAGAATTTTGTCCGAAAATTTCAGTTCAGACTTCTGAATACCATGTTTTTCCAAAAGCCTTGGAATAATATAGCGTTTGGAAATTGTTATTTTTTCTTTTGCAATGTAGCCGGGGAGTTCTAAAATCTCCAGCCGCGGAATAAACTGCTCAGGAATTTCTTCAAATGATCTGACCGAACAGATAAAATAGACTTTGCTCAAATCAAAAGGAACACCCAGATACTGATCAAAAAATCTAAAGTTGTAGCGGGTATCTATCGCTTCTAAAAGAGCCATATTTACAGATGAGTCGTTATCAATGTTAAAGTAATCGATATCTTCAATCAGAATTACCGGGTCACAAGTACCGGAGTTTCTTAAGGTCCGGATGATTTTGCCGGGTAAGGCCCCCAGGAATGTACGAGGCGAACCTTTTATTTCAGAAACATCACTAATACCGCCGACTGATATTCTGATAAACTCTTTGCCCATGGCAGTAGCCACAGCTTTGGCCAGCGAGGCTTTGCCGGTGCCATGAGCGCCAACCAGGCAGAGAGTGGGGCCCTCGCTTTGCCCTCCCAAAAGTTTGCGAACAGAAAGCCGCTCCAGAATTTGTTCTTTGATATTGGTCGGGCCATAGTAATCTCTGCTCAGGATTCGTTCGACATCTGCAATGTCGTAACTTTCCGGCGAACATTTCCCCCAGGGAAGTGCCAGCAGCCATTCCAGATAATTTTTGGTGACTCCGTATTCAGCTGAGGCTGTGGAGAGCTGCGACAGCCGGTCTGCCTCTATGGTCGCCTTGCTGACAACTTCATCCGGGAGGTTTGGCATTTTTTTGACCAACTCTTTAAACCGCTCAGCTTCTTTTTCTTCTATGAACTGGTCTCCGAGCAATCTTTTGATTTCGACTAACTCTTCTTTAAGAAATTCCACCTCGCGTTTGCGCCTGACTTTTTTAGCTGCCTTTTTACCCAGACTTTGACGCAATTCGACTCTTTCGAGCTCATCAGACAAAATTATGTTTAAGGCGCTGAAGCGTTCTTCCAGATCTATCGTTTCCAGAAGCTGCTGTTTCGATTCCAGCGGAAGTCTGAATGAAGAGGCGATTTCGTCAGCCATCATAGACGGGTCACCCAGACTGGCACTCAAAATAAGCAGCTGCTCACTTGAATAGCTCGGATCAAGCTCTGTTATTTTTTTGCTTAATTGCAGAGCTTCTCGGGCCTGCTTTTTTACAATTACCGGCACCTGGGAGGAGATTTTCAGCCGGTCTATCGAAACTGTCTTAAATTGCTGTGAGTCTTTAATTTCTTTAAGAACTACTCTTTCGAAACCTTCAATTGTAATTGTCTTATATTCGCCCGGCCCCTGGCGGACATCGCAGATTTTTGCCAGAACTCCAATTTGATGAACCGAAATATTGCCGGATTTGGCTTTACTTATTGGCGCCGGGGAAAAGGCTGCCACAAAGTTGGTAGATTTTGAATGACAATAGTTTATCAGGGCCATGTTTTCTTCGCGGACTACCTGAATACTCAGATTTGTGCCCGGGAAAAGCACCCCGCTGCGCAGGGCCATAAGCGGATAGACTTCTTCTCTTTCAGAGCCTATCACCGGTATATTTTGCTTAGTCTTAATTATCATGTTTTTCGCCGATTCATTAGCTTATCGGGCGTTTCAGCCTTTTGATTGAGAGGCTTAGAACTCTTCGCCCTAACCGACTCACTAACAAATACTTACTAAGCCTGCCTGCTAACATTTCTGTCTCTCTTTATTTATTACTTCTATATATTTAACTTAGTTTTTAAAGTCCAGTTCCTGAATATAAAAACCGGCCTGCGTTTTTTTTGCAGACCGGTTTTTAAGCTATTATTGGGCTATTAAATGGTGCCAGAGGCTCTTTTTAATTAAGGGCAGCCTGTCCGGATACTATCTGTCGTATCTCATAATCAGGGTTATTCTGCAGATTAACCACATTTATCCTGATTTTTTCGGGATCAGCGTTAAGACGGTAATATCCCAGACGGTTGTTTTCAATCAACGGCCAGTTATAGCCAAGACCGGCGTTGACCTCGTTTTTCATCCGGTATAAATACCTGGCCTGATTGAAGCCAACCTCGATATCCTCTTTGTAAACCCAACCGGACGCAGCCGGACTATTAGCCCGCGACCAGGCCAGTTTGGCCAGATACTTAAACGATTTGGCGGTCAAACGTACCGCTTGATCGTTTATTTTGACAACAAACCGTTCTTTGTCGGGGCTGCCGTCAATTTCGAGCAGCTTCACTTTCTGTGACACCATAGTTGGCACACTGTACGAGTTTGTCCCCGGATTGATGTTTAGAGAACACATAAACTCCTCCTCTCGAATTATTGTAATTTTGTTTTTGAGCAAAATCAGTTTCTGTTTGCCCTTGATTATTTTGTTTAACTTATCTTCATCAAATTCACAGAGCTGGCTGATTGATTCCAAGCCGGCGTTTTTGAGATTCAAAAAGTCACTGCGTTTTAAAACCGAACTGAACTTCTCGTATAATGGTTTGAACTCTGCCGGCAGACCATGACGGACTTCAAAGGCATACTTCTGCAGTTTATCAATCAGCGGGCTTTCTTTTTCTTTAGCGCCGACAATAGCCGCCAGCGACTTAATCAGATGCGAGACTGTTTCTGCCAGCGAAACAACCTGCCCCAGATGAATCTGAAAAAGTTCTTCGAGCCGCTGGACCGAGAGACCTTTGCACCAGCTGTCCAAAAGCAGAAGCGCTTTTATGGCGGCAGAATTTTTAGGCGGCAGCGGTTCGCTCTGATGATTTTCCGGAATAAGAAAACGCACCTGCTCGAGCCCTCCTGAGACAGAGTCAAACTGCTGATAAAGCATCTTCAACGGACTTTCCTGAACCAGTTCCAGACGATTTAAAAATCCGGGAGGAGCGTTCCAGTCCGGAGAACTTAAAGCCAGAGCTATCCAGCCAAACAATGTCTGCGGATAACCGGACTCTAATTTAGACAGGAAACTTTTCGTCTCATTGACCGACAGACCTGTCCCGGCTGCTGCTTTGCCCAATGCTGTCGGCAGCCATTTGTTACTCGCAGAAGTTTCTTTTATTAAAGAGAGTTCGAACAGAGTCTCAAGGGTCAAGTCAAAATCTGGCTGGCTATTACTATCGTTATTGTCGTCATCTCCGGCAGTATAAAAAGTTGCAGCGTAGACCCGGTTGAGACTGTCGATATCATCAGCCAGACCGGAGCAGATGATATCAAGTGTCCAGTCAACCAGAGGAATGCTGGCAAAAGCAGACTCGACCGGCTTTGGTCTGTCAACTGCTATGTAGTTCTTCCACAGGATTTCTCTTTCCAAAGCGGAGTGCGCCAGAACAACAGCTTTGCCCGGTTTGCTTTTGCTGCCATAACGGTGCCGTCCGGCCCGGCCGGTCATATTATCAAACTCGGCCTGGCTTATAGGAATCAGCGAGGGACGAAGGCCATAACGTGGCGAAATATATTTGACTGTTTCCAGATAAACCGTATCCGCAAAAAGATTGACCCCCATTGCCAGGGTGGTAGTCGAAAACAAAACTTTTACTTCCCGATTACGGAAAGCATTTTCGACAATCTCTCTTTGAGTTGAGGTCAGGTCGGAATTATGAAAGGCTATCCCCCGTCCCAGTGCCTGACGCAAAGTACGGTTTAAGGACGACGGCTCTTCTTCGGTCAGACGCTCGATAGCATTTTTTGCTTCAGTCCAGCCGCCACTTGCAGAAACAGCAGCAGCCAGTTTGAAAGCATATTCGACTGTCTCAGCCCGGGATTTCAGGAATACCAATGTCTGGCCGCCGCTGCCAAGCGGGGCCTGTCCTGAGTCCGCCTCGGCGGAAAGGGCCTGACCAGTCTCTGATTTTATCTGCCGGACAAAAGCATCAAACGGCTTTTCGTCGGCTGTGGCCGTTATAAACGGCTCGACATTATCCTGGCCGGTATTGTAGGAACGATTATAAAAAAGCCCCTCGGCTGCCACTCCGCGGATTAAATCAACCGGCCGGGCGGTCTCCTCCACCAGGGCCGCCCCCAGCCAGTCTGCCAGCTTTCCCGCCGAAACAGCGCTGTCGCCGATTACCGCCGAGAGACCTATAACTGTCAGTTTATAACCGGAAGCTGCTATCTTTGTCAAAAGCCGCTCTAAGACAGTTCCTCTGCCCGGTTCGGCAATAGTCTGGATTTCGTCAACAACCACTAAGCCAACGTTTACCAGACTATCCAGCGCCGAAGTCAGCAGAAGATCAAATTTTTCATATACTGCTACAGCTATATTGTATTTGCTGTCGCGAAAGAGCGAGTCATTTTCGGGATGGTCGGAGGTGACTATGATTGTTTTAACACCCAGCGGCTCGTAGGTCTTTTTAAGCAGGCGATAGTTTTCCTCGGCCAAAGAGCGCAGCGGAAAAAGCAGAACGCTTTTTTTGCGCTCGGTCAGAACTTTGACTGCGGCCATTTCGGCGCAAAATGATTTGCCGGCCGAGGTTGGCGCTGAGATTAGCATATTACCCCTCTGAGCGCCGTTGTCATCCCCCTGATTACCCAGAAGACCCTTTCGGACTGCTCTCGACTGCACCGGCAGTAACATCTCGCCCTGTCTTTCTTTCCAGACACTTATCACTCTTTCAGGTATTCCCCATTTGTAGAGTTCATTTACTTTCATTTTCTACCCCTACTCCCTGCTTTTGGTGCTGTCGGGTGCCCTCACCCGACAGCTATTCAATCCAAATAAGTCACTTGTAGGTCAGGACCCTTGTGGTCCTGACTAAGGCTTATTAATAGTCAGGAGTGCAAGACTCCTGACCTACTTGGTCAACCACAGCCACACGAGCCGGTGTCCCACCGCTTGCGGTGGGATCTCCACGAATTTAGTACCCCACCCCAAGGGGTGGGCGACCCAATCAGCCGCAGCCACACGAACTGAAACCACAGGTAATACAGAGCAAACAGCCCCCCTGACGGACCATTCCGTTGCCGCAATCCGGACAACTGGCAGCGTTGAAATAACTGAAGCTCTCGTCCGAAAGTATGCTGCCTAGGCTGACAAAAGAGCCTGAGCCGTAATCCTCGTGTATTTCGGCCGGATGTCCATCGCCAGCTAATTGATTTTGATTTGCTTGCATTAGAGCTACCTCTTCCATGGTTTTTCTTGTTTTCCTGCTAACATTCAGATAAAACCACGATACTGCACATTTGTGCAGGTGTCAAGCGAAAAAGCAAAAAATATCAGATTTTTTTTGAGTAGGTCGAAACCTCACGTACTCGGGATGGTTTCGACAATAATTTGTAGGGCACCATGGCCTTTAGTGGTTCTGCCATTTTCTTTGACTGGCAGAACCACCCCTAAGCAAGCTTGCGAGGGTACTGCCCTACTTCCTACTAATCCACCGGACCGTAGGCTCGAGTCTGACCAGGGCAAGGCTCCAACGGCCTCCAGTCTAGTCATAACTAAAGAAGCTATCGAATGAAACCGATAAATAGAATAGAGGAGTTTCGTGAGCTCCATAGCCCTGAGCTCTGTCTTAAAGCAGGGTAATCACGGGAATCTGGCGGCCCTCGAACTCTAATTTGAATTACTGGGAATATTGGATTATTCGGAGGAGCAAGAATATGTTGATAAAATTGTTTCAGGAACGCGGTTCGGCGATTCTGATTGTGATGGCCCTGATAGCTATGTTAACTGCAGTCGGCATAATGTCCGTGGATCGCGCCACTGTCGATATTACTTTGTCATTTAACCAGTTAAGTGAAGAGCAGGCCTTTTACGTGGCCGAAGCGGGACTCCAGCACGGATTTGCGGAACTCAATAGAGATTTCACCTGGAGGGCCGGAGTTGTCACCTTACCGGTTGGAGACGGATTTTATATTGTTACAGTCATCGACTCCACCACAGATTCAACACTTGCAGATACGGTAGTCTGCGTTCCAGGGCAGTGGTCAACGATGCTGCCGCCGCTGTTGAGGGCTTTATAGTTAAGTCCCCGCCAATTCCGATTTTTAAATATGCTCTCTTTGCCGGTGATTCGCTTAAAATGGACCAGAATTCATGCACCGACTCCTACAGCGCAGATTCTGGTACTTATGCGGCAACAGTAGATACGCTTGGCGGCGATATAGGCTCAAATGGCTATTTAAACTTGCAGGGGGGAGCGGTTGTCGGCGGCGATGCCTCGACAAATGGTGATACCATCACTTATGGCGGTGGTTCGACTGTGCTGGGAACTGCATCAAGTTCCGCGGATGAGTTTCCCATGGATTTGATTCCGCCTTCGGAATACATCTGGGCCGAAGCCAACTCAAGCGCACCTTCTGGGTTTATCGGCTCCGGATATACCTATAACTCTCTAACTTATGATCTGACACTTGGAGCAGGCGACGAGCTTACACTTTCCAGCGGAGTTTATTTTTTCAACAATGTTACGCTTGGTCAGAGTTCAAACTTGAAAATAGATTCGGGTGCTGAAGTCACTATATATATGACCGGAGATTTTGTCGCAGGACAATTTTCTAATGTGAATTTCAACGGTAATCCTTCTGATCTGCTCATCTATTCAACCGGCAATTATCTCACACTTGATCAATCCGTTGAATTCAGGGCGGGGTTTTACGGTCCAACTTCGGATTTTACAATCTCTCAGAACACTAATCTATATGGCTCCATTGTGGCCCAGTCAGTACTATTGAAACAGGGGTCCTGCATTCATTATGACCGCAATCTGGTAGAAATTATAAGAGACCAGCCTAACAAAGTCGCCATGGTCGCCTGGAGGCAGATTTAGCGGCCACTTCTTTAGAGTTTATTATTTAGAGTTCGACAAATTCATCGGCAATAGTTCAATAAGGGAAACTTAACGCCCTCGCCCCCAAATCTCAAATCGTAAGGTTCGCAATTCGTACAATGCGGGGACCACACCAAAACGTCATCCTGACCCAGTCCCGAGCGAAGCGGAGGGAGCGCACATAGTCCCGAAGCTTAGTCGAGGGAGTCAATGCATGACACATATCCGACGCCGGAGAAATTAATTCTGCTGACACAGGGACTGCCCCACTTGTATTTCTAAAAATCGGTGCAAATAATAAAGAAGGAGCCCCATATTGGTATTTGATTTCAACAAGACATTCCATTCCTAAAAAAACATATATATGCAATTGGCTGCATGATTTCTTGCTTTTCAGTATTCAAAAGAGCATTGGGTGGTTCAGAAGCTAGAAGAATATTTAAGATGATGAGTTTAAGTGAAAACTTATCTCCTGAAAAGAAAACTAAATTTATGGATAATTTTAAATTTTGGAAATGAAAATATACTTTTGGGTTGTGGTGGATTTTTCTTCTTTTTTTCTTCATATATTTGACTTTGAATTAATAATCTAAATGCTTCATTTAAGTAAATCTTTATTTTCATAGATATTGCCGATTATTTCCCAAATTATATTTCTTTTATTACTCGCCCACACACTCATTGATCTAAAACCTTCATGTGAATATTCTATTCCAAATGAACCTCTAAACCATTTTAC
>JADFPZ010000009.1 GCA_022562075.1 Candidatus Zixiibacteriota bacterium
ATTTAAGCGATCCCAGCAATCCCCAACAGATTACGACAATTGCTGGAGGCAGGCATAATTGTATGGTAGACGGCGACTTTGTTTATTTTGCCGGCGGGTCAGCTGATGGCGTTGTCATCTATGATATCTCTAATCCGGCCGCCCCACAGTTCGCCGGACAGTATCCGACCTTCTACTACCACGATTTTGCAATTCGAAATAACATTCTGGCTGCTTGTGGAATCAACGGCGACGGCATAGATTTGCTGGATGTCAGCAACAAGGCTTCAATCCAGCTAGTTGGTCACTTTAATTATCCTGGCTCCGGCGCCCACAATGCGGCGTTCACCGAAGACGGCAATTACATATTCATTGGAGATGAAATAGGCACTCAAGGGCAGCACACTCGCGTATTTGATATTTCTGACTACAATAATATCTTCAAAGTTTTTGATATTGTAATAGGCGGTCAATTTTCTACAGCCCATAATAGTTATGTCAAAGGAGATAAGCTTTTAATAGCTCATTATGGTCAAGGCGTTAGAATCTGGAACATATCTGATCCTACAGCCCCATTTGAAGAAGGCCACTTTGACGCACCGGGCGGAAGCGTCTGGAGTGTTTACCCTTATTATCCGTCCGGAAGATTTATTGTATCTGATATTATCAACGGTTTGTTTGTGTTTGAGTCACCTCTGCTGCCTCCTCCTCCCGGCTGTTGCCAGGGTATCCGCGGAGATATGAACGGCGACAATAGTGCCAGCTCTGACATCCTTGACTTAACTTACATTGTCGACCTGATATTCAGGGGCGGCTCAGATATTGCTTGTTCTGAGGAAGGGGATGTAAATGGAGACGGAGTAGCTGGAAATATCTTAGATTTGACATTCTTAGTCGACATAATCTTCAGAGGCGGCCCTCAGCCCGGCCCCTGTCCTTAGTAAGTAACTGACTATTTCCCGAAATTTCATAAGATTCTCTGTTGATGTTGTGGGATTTTGTGCTTTATTAGCCGAAATGTTGTATTACGAAAAGATTCCAGAGAATTATAGAGAGATATTTGATGCCTAAGAATTTTGCATTGACAGGCTCTTCGGGCTATGTGGCCCCTCGTCATTTGAAAGCGATTAAAGATACCGGCAATAATCTATTAGCAGCCGTAGACCCCAATGATTCGGCAGGTATCCTGGATAAATACTTTGAAGATGTCCGTTTCTTCACAGAATTTGAGCGGTTTGACAGACATCTGGACAAATTAAGAAGAGAAGGCGAGGGAAAAGCTATAGACTTTATTTCCATCTGCTCTCCTAATTACCTTCACGACGCCCACTGCCGTCTGGCTCTCAGAATCGGAGCCGATGCAATCTGTGAAAAGCCTGTCGTTTTGAACCCCTGGAATATTGATGCTCTTCAGGAACTTGAACAGGAAAGCGGCAAGAAAATATATACTATTTTGCAGTTACGAGTCCACCCGGCTTTGATAGAACTGAAAAAACAGCTCGGCAAAGAAAAATCCGGAAAGAAAAAAGAAGTTAACCTGACCTACATAACTTCGCGCGGCCCCTGGTATCTGATGTCCTGGAAGGGACAGACCGAAAGATCCGGCGGATTGTCTACTAATATCGGGGTGCACTTCTTTGACCTGCTGCTGTGGTTATTCGGCGATGTTCAACACAGCGAAGTTCATCTTAACCAGCCAACCAGATCATCAGGATTCATCGAACTTCAGAGCGCTACGGTAAAGTGGTTTCTGTCTATCGACAAGAATGATCTGCCGCCAGACTCAGTCAAAGATGGACAGAAAACTTTTCGTTCAGTCTCTATAGATGGCACCGAGATTGAGTTTTCGACCGGCTTTACTGACTTGCATACGGTAGTTTATCAGAACATAATTGAAGGTAAGGGATTTGGACTGGATGTGGCCCGGCCGTCAATAGAATTGGTGCACAGTATTCGTGACTCGAAACCAATCGGGGTCAATGAAAATATTCACCCCGAACTTGAACGTCACAAGAATATAACAGCCTGATAGTTCTCGTATACTCGTTGCAATAATATTGTCAGAAACAACCGATAAGAAAGAGCAGTATGTCAGCGCTCAAAACTATAGCATTACCGGTAATCAGCCGGTCTAGCAATAGCAAGATTATCTTTGTTTGCGCATTGCTCATATCTCTGGTTGCTGTAGCTTCTGAATCAGATGCCTCACAACTGATAAGTTATCAGGGTTTTCTTGAAGACTCCCTGGGCAATCCTGTTGCTGATTCAATTTATGAGCTGTCATTCGAATTATATACTGACTCTACGGCCGGTCAGAGGCTGTGGTTAGAAACTTCCCAGGTTGTAACAGCAAAGGGAGTCTTTGTTCATTTGCTGGGTTCAATAAACGCTATCAATGACAACTATTTTCAGAACTATGACAGGCTTTATCTGCAGTTAGTAATATCAAGCGAGCCGGCTCTGCCGCGAACTGAATTAGTAGCTTCTCCTTTTGCTTTTTCTGCTTATAATCTCAAGACTATAGATAATAGAGACAGTCTGGCCATAGCGACAAACTCCGAAGAACATAGCCTTTCGTTTTACGATTCACTGGGGAACGAAACTATCAGATTATCCGGAATTGACAGCGCCAATGAATCTGTGCGTCTGCCTGAGTCGGCTATCGATTATCATGAGATACTTGATGAACCGGGCTTGACTGCAGCCATAAACATAGACCAGGTAGCTCTTTTTACCGATGCCATGACTGATCTGGTAACAGTCGACATCACTACCCCGGCAGACGGCTTTATTCTGCTGCATGGCAAGTGCTATCTGCTACTGAGCGGCACAACCGGACCAAATAACGCGCTGATTCAGATTGACGAAGACGAAGCCGGTCCATCGGAGTTTCCGTATTATACAATTGCCGGACTTGGCGGCTACGCTAATACAGCAACTTCTTATTTTCCGGTTTACATTACCCGCATATTTTTTAAGCCGGCTGGCAGCTATACTTTCAGAATGGAGGGACGGGCTTCTTTCTCTCCTCCGGCTGAAGCAAAAAGCTGGGACCATATTCTGACTGCCGTCTACTACCCTACTGCCTATAGCGGAGTAAAATCTCTTATGTCAACATTGCCGTTAGCTGTCGAAGGTCTGCCGGTGCGAATCAATAATCGCACTGATATAACAGAGAACGGAACTTACTTTGAAGTCGACTTGCGAGATCTGCAATCTCTGCAAAAAGAGCTGAACGACAGTGGTTCAGACAGTTCTAAGAATAAATAGATTTATTTGAGCAGCAGCATTTTTTTAGATAGCACAGTTTCTGCTGTTTCCAGGCGATAGAAATAAACACCGCTGGCGATTGCTTTTTCGTATAAGTCCCTGCCATTCCAGATAACCGTATGCTTACCGGCTGGTTTAACAGAGTTAACCAGAGTGGATACCTGTTGACCCAGTAGATTGTAAACTGTCAGGTGCACGAATGACTCTTTTGTCAGTTCATACTGAATAACTGTCGAACTGTTAAACGGGTTCGGGTAATTGTCCAGCAGCCTGGCATACTTATTTTCTTCTGATTGTCCGATTGAAACAGAGCTTGAATCGGAACTCGATTTGTAGATATGCAGAGCGCCGCCATCGGTGGTGGCGATTAACCCGGGAAATGCAGAGATCACACTTCCTCTTAAACTGCTGCTATGAACCAGTTCCGGATAGCCACTGGCCATATCATAGACTGCCATCCCTTTTGCCCCTGCAGTATAAAGAGAGTCACCTATTATTGCAGCATCGAGAACCGGTAGTGCCAGCTGGATCAAGCTGTCCGGAGAATTACAGCCGTCATAAATTGCCATCGTATTGTGAACAAAGACCATTGCGTTTCTTTTATGAAACAAAATTTTCCAGGCTGTGCCGTTTAACCGCCTTTTAAAACATTCTGAAAGTAAGTTATCATTTGAAATTTCATATACGGTAAGGACACCGAACCTGTCAGCAACGTAAAGCCGATTAGCCACTTCAGCAAATGAACTGATGGGGCTTTCAAATTCCCAATTTGAGGACAGTTCGTATCCACCGGCCGATAACTCGTACTTGCTGATAAAATGTTTACCAGAGATTATCACAATTAGGTCCGGCGAAACCTCGGTAGAAATCAGAGAAATAGTCTGACTACCTGCTTCTACAAAAAAACTGTCCAGTAAGTAATAACTGTCCTGTTCGCGCGCAAATATCTCTACGACGTTACGAATTGACGAAAGGGCATACAAATAACCACCATAGTTGACCGCGTCAGTAATTCCGGGATTCTTGTCAGAAATAATCCCTGAGTTGACAATTCCGGTTTCTCCAATTTCATACCACTCAAGAACGTTGTTCGAACCACCAGTAATTATCTTGTTGGAATTTACTATTACAGTAGAAACCGGTCCGGGCCTGTTTAAGAGCTCGTGCGTATTCTGTTCTCCGTCCAAAGAGAAGCGGGTTACTCCGCCGCTTTCTTTGGGCAGCAGCATGAACTCCTTGTCACTTAGTAAGAGTAAATCTCCACTTAAATGATAGAAGTCTATTGGAAATTCGGTTATAAGATGATAGTCATCTTTTGATAAGATGGCTGCATTTCGCTCAGATAATAGTATTAGCTCGCCGTCTGTGTCGAAAATCTTTACAGGGCTGGCAACACCAGCTATAGAATCAATAACTTTACCGTTTTCATTTTCGAAACGCCCAATCAACAATCCCTGACTGTTCAAGGATACAAATATCAGAGAATCGACTATACTAAAAGCGAACGGTCGCTGCCTGACCAAGAGTTTGTTCACTTTACTGCCGAAATCTGCATTCAAGTCATATCGAATGACACCGTTGTACATGTCCAAAGCATATAAATAACCGTCATGGTATTCCAACTGGGTCATCAGTACGCCACTGCTGTCTGTTTTAAGGCGGCTCAGTGCGTTGAAATTTGTTATTTCATATTCGCCTATACCCTCAAACCAATGCGACAGGTAGAGTGAATTTCCGACTAAAGCATAGTCGCTGTAGTTTTGATCCAGATTGACTTCACCTAAGACAGCAATCTCCGGCAAACTGCTCAAATCTACAAATCTCAGTCGGTTATCCATCGACCTTACAACCAGAATTGATTCAAACAGCTTTGAATTTCGAACTGTTCCGGGCAAAAGCAATTGATCGACCTGATAAAACAACTCTGTACTTGAATCAAATGCAAACAGTGCAAGACCATTAGGGGACAAACCAATCAAGTGTTCGTCTACAATTTTTATTTCAAGGAAACTGTTTGAGAGAATTGAATGCTCTGGCGTGATTTCTTTTGCCGCAACTCCTGTATGCAAAAAGCATAAAAGAAACGCAAGACAACATGAAATTAGAGGTAACTTCATTTTATCAGCACCATCTTTTTAGTGCTCATTGCATTTTCTGTTCTGAGGCGGTAAAAGTATATTCCTGTCGGCAAATCGGAAGCATCAAAGCTGATCGAATGCTCACCTGCGGAAAGGCGTTTATCGAGAACTGTAACAACTTTCTGTCCCAGAATATTGTAAATGCTCAAAACTACAGCGGTAGCAGTGGGCAAAGAAAACTCAAACGTAGTCTGGGGATTAAAGGGATTGGGATAATTTTGTTTAAGCGTGAATCCGTCCGGCAGCGACTGGGAAATTTCATCCTGAATGTCTGTGGCAATCCCGTTTAATATAACTGTGCCGCTGTTGCGGTTATCCACCAAAAAACGTCCTGTATTTGTGCCATTGTTTGAAGAGGCATCAAAATCCCAGACAAGCATTTCGTTGGCGTCGCTGATTAGTATCAGCTCAACTTTGCCGTCATTATCCAGATCATCGATAAGCGGTGAATACCGGGAAGAAAAGACAGTAGATGGTCTGGCCGGAGTTGGGTTGGGCCAGTCTTTGATGGGGCGAAGTTCATAGTCGTAGATGAACACCTGCTCGGTGCCGGTACCGGGGAGAATATGTCCGCCTCTGATTACAATTTCCGGATGCTCGTCACCGGTCAAGTCTGCAACTACCACAGTTCCGAATGTCACCGGCTCTATTACAGCCTGTCCGGCAGGTCTGTCCCCCAGGCCCAGATACGGCGAGCCATCGACATTAAAAATGTACAAGGCTCCAATATCAAACTCAAAAAATGTGCAGAGTATCTCCGGGCGGCCGTCTAAATTCAAATCGGCCACCACCGGATAGGAGCCTATCCAGCCTTTGAGTGCAGGCATATAAATGGGAAAGCCGCTGACAATTTCTGTGCCATTTTCAACAGCCCAGATGGCAGGAATTCCGCTGGAGTCGATGCCGGTTGCTATAATTTCCGGATTGCCGTCATTGTTCAGATCAGCAAGAACTGTCCCCAATACTGTAGGAAAGTGCGCTACGACTTCATCTTCTCTTCCACCTAAAGGTCTGCCTGTAGTAGACTCGAACAAACCGATCCCTTCATACGGAAATGTTAGAATCGAGTAGCCGCCGACAACATCGAAAAGTCCATCGCCGTTAACATCGGCGCTAGTGACAAATGGCGAAGTCTGCCCTCCGAACGAAAGAAAGTCTGTCACGCGCGGGTTAAACGAACCGAAAAGGCCATCAAGTGCGCTGAAGTATGAACTCCCGTCAAAATTATAAGCCAATATATCACCGTGTTTATTAATTATCATTATTACCGAATCCTGTCCGTCGCCCAGAGCGGCGATGGTAGGATTGGGATAACCATAGCCGAACGGAATTCGTCCGGTGTAACATTCAACCGGCCAGCCCTCGGCGTATGAGCCATCGTGATTGAAAACATGGATACCTGAGGCGTTAGTGCAGATAATCTCCGGAAGACCGTCATGGTCGATATCGTAAAGAGCCGGCACAGAACGCATATTGATACCAAGCAGTACCGGGAAATTAGGCAAAGATATGCCATCGTGCGTGAATACAGCTAAGCCATTTGTCGTTCCAATAACTAATTCTTTGCTGCCGTCGCCGTTGATATCTGCTACTGCCGGTGATATCGCCCCTATCCCCCTGTATTTTGCCGGCCAGCCTGCTGCAAATGCGGATTCGACATGAACATTGACTGAATCGGCGATTATTGAATCACTATAGTAACCATAGAGATATATTTTGAAATTCCCGGTATCAACACCAGAGACTGCCCAGTTGTACAATAGAGAGTCAAAGTATTCACCGCTCGATGAACTAAGCTTTTTTAATGTCTCCGCTTCATTTCGTGAAAATATTGCCATTGAGTCAAAACCGAGACCATAGGCCGAGCCGATTATCGGTGTTGAATATTTGAGTTCCTGTCCATCGGCTGGACTGACAATCTCTATTTTATTTTCACGGACATAGACTACTGACAGGCTGCTACTGCTGCCGAATTTGTCGGTAACTTTTAGTAACAGATTTCCGTTAAGCCCGTTGTTTGAGAAGATTATACTGACAGAGTCATGATTTAATATTTCGCCGTCTGCAAGAAACTGCCAGTCAAGACTGCTTTCTTGAAACTTGTATTCCAGCAGCCATTCTCCGCTGTAGCCGCTGACAGACGTAAGTACAATTTCAAATTGATCGGTCAGACGGTCTCGCAAAATTGGTTTAGAAAATCGCAATCCTCCGTTCAGAATCAGATCATACGACGCTGCTATGTTCAGATAACCATAACCCGAAAGACTATCTGGTCCGGCCAAAGTGTCGCCGTTGTTTAACGGATCGAGCATATCATCGGCGCCCATCCGGATTATTTCTTCGAGTTGGCTTAGATTCAGGTCCGGTCGAATAGACCAAATCAAAGCTGCCGCACCGGCTACCATCGGAGCTGCCATCGAAGTTCCGTCTGAAAGATAATAAAGAGAATCTTCTCCGATGATTCTTACACCCGGCTCGCCTGCGACGCTATACATATCTGTGCCGTTTGCTCGCAGCGAAAGAATATCTTCTCCCGGCGCAACGATATCAACATGGGCGCCGTAGGTCGAAAAATCGGTCAGGTAGCCGTCTGAGTTGCCGGCGCCGACAGTAAACGAAGAGTCAAAAGCGGCCGGATAAAATCTTTGATTATCACCTGTATTACCGGCGGCAATACTTACAAAAACCTGGTTATCGCGGGCGAATTTCAGGGCATCGCGCAATACGCCTGATTCAAAAGGTGTCCCCCAGCTGATATTTATTACTTTTGCCCCGGCAATAACCGCATAGATAATTCCGGCGGCCCCGACTGCAGTGGTGGCATTGGGACGTATCTTAACTGCCATTATTTCTGTTTCGGGCGCTATGCCAACAATCCCCAAACCATTTTCTTGTGAGCCGATTATTCCTGCGACATGTGTACCGTGACCAACTTCATCCGAGGGGTCATTGTCGCCGACAGGTTCAGTAAATGAAATAAAATCTCCCGATACATCGTAACCGATTATATCATCTACGAAGCCGTTGTGGTCATCGTCGATATTATTCTCAGGGATCTCATCTGGATTGTTCCAGATATTTTGGGTCAGCTCCGGATGGTCGCTGTCAATACCAGTATCAACTATGGCTACTACTACTTTAGTGGAAACAGTCGGCGGGTTATTGTAGAATAGATTTAGATTAATGTCGTTACCAGGTGTTCCTCTTTTTAAGATTAAGCTGTCGTTTTCAAATCCTTCGATTCTTTTGATACCGAAGTATTCCTGCCCGCTGTTATGCAAGTACCATTGCTGAGAAAAAAGCGAATCTGCAGGAAAGTCAAAAAACTCCAGCGGGTAAACTTCTTCAATATATTCAATATTGTCAGTGCCGATTGTCAGACGGATATCAGACAGGCTTTGCACAGCAGTAGAATCGCTGATGATGATGACTCTATCCCATATTTCCTGCCCATTGAGATTACCGGTCATAGCAGCAACAGATATTTTTTTGAAATTCAGACCTGTCGCAAGAGTAAGAGATTGTCTAATAATATCAGGTTTGATGTTTTCTTTCAGTTTGACAACAAACTGACCTTTGATTGGCTGAGGACTATCTATTGAGTATGATTCCTCAAAACAAATCAGGCTAATCAAACAAACAATTGCTGAGACTTTGAGCATCCTAAAAGTCTTGACCATATAACTACTGCTGCCCGTAAATGTAAGGTATGAATTGGCAGGCAGACCAAGTAAAACTAAAAATTCCGACTGTATATTCTTTTCTAATCTAAAAAATACAATCTATTAAGAATCTGTCAAGGCGCCGGAGCCGGTCGGAGAAAAACTTTTAGCCACCTAAAACAGCATTTCGTCTTTGAGGGGCAAATAGGCGTAATAAAGCCGTATTTTCCGGTTATCTCCGCTGCCCGAAAAGCCCAAAACTTTGACCAAAGCCGAGGCGCCTTCGGCCATATAGAGTCTAATCCAGTTGCCGGCTGATACAGACAGCCTGTCAGTGTCGGAGTTCGGCTTAATCTCTTGAATTATGGATTTGATTTCCGATGGCTCACCTTTTAAACTGCACTATTGAACGAAAATAACAGCAATGCAAACAGAGCCGGCAATACTGACTTCTTCATCTAACAATTAACTCCTTCTGACGATTGCATAAAAATTCTGCACCTTCATCTGTTATACACATATCTTCTTCCAAACCGACGCAACCAATTCCAGGCAGAATTATTTCAAGCTCCAGTGTAAAGACGTTATTTTTCTCAAGCGGCATCGCGGGAGTTTTGCCATATCGCTCCCATTTCGGACCGAGTATGGCACCGCCATCGTGAACGCTTCGTCCCAGCTGGTGCCCCAGGGCATGTTCATATTCGGGATAACCATGGTCGGTCAATATTTTTCTGGCCATCTGGTCTATTTCATAACCCTTCTTCCCCGGACGACACTCTTTACCTGTCTCAGTTATGATATCTCGAACTGTAATAAACGCATCTATCAATTCTGCTGGAGGTGAACTTTCATTTGGTCGATTGAAATAGAGAAGCCTTTGGATATCAGAACAAAAGTTTTGATAAAGCACACCAAAATCTATATGAACCAGATCACCCTTTTCGATTTTAGCATCTGTCGGCAGGCCATGCCCCGGTTCGGTTTTATCACCGGCATTTACTAAAGTATCGAATGAATTTGTGCAGCCTCTGTCTTTAATTTTGCTGTCGATTATTGCAGCTACTTCTTTTTCAGTCAGGCCTATTTTTATTTCGTCAGAAACTTCTTCCCAGATTTCCGATGCAATCCCTGCAGCCTTCTTTAGCAGAGTTATTTCCTCGGGCAGTTTGCGGCTGCGGAGTTTTGAAACGATTTCTTCTGCTGAGATAATTCTGCTATCATAAGACGTTCCTTCAAGATATTCGCTTATGAGCATGAACATGCCGTGTGTTAATCCATCAGAAGCACTGTCGCTGGTCGAATAATTAAGGGCTATCTTTTGTGGATCTTGCTCTGTTATCAAATCAACAAACTGTTCTTTGACACTTTGAGTATAGGTCAGAACTTTGTCGAAACAGCCTGAACGTACAAAATTATCTTTATCGAAATTTCCAACAAGAGCAATACTTTGACCACCTGAGGTAAAAACAAAAAACGATTGCCAGGTAACTTCATGACCAACCACCAGCGAAAGTACCGGGTCTGCCATCATCGGGGTCTCTCGAACAAAAACAACCCAGATATCGATTCCCAATTCTTTGAGCAGCTTTTTAGCCTGACTAATCTTTGATTTTTGCAAATTCATAGCGGGCAAACTAAGTCAGAAATCTGTAAACTTCAACAACAGAGTTACCGGCGAAAAAGCTGACTTTTGCGCCAAATGAAACCAACGATGTTCTTGTCTGGCAGTCTCTTACGGGGACAAATAAATCGTAAAGAAAGTGGTTTAATCCGCCGATAATAAAGCTGTTGTTCAATCGGATCATAAATTCATTTTTTTAACTGTGGGAGGTACTTAAATGTACGAAAGTGAAATTCCAATGGGTGTCGATGCAGGCATGATTGAAGCTCTGGGAATGTTTTTCTGGGTCTTTACAGTTGCTATCTACGTTTATCTTTCATACACCCTATTTGTATGCGCCAAAAAATGTGGCAATGAAAGCAACGCTTATTTGGCATTCATTCCGATAGTCAATATCGTTCTACTTTGCCAAATGGCCAGAAAACCGTTGTGGTGGTGTGTGCTGCTCTTTGTACCGCTGGTCAACATAGTAATCTATACCATGATGTGGATTGAAGTTGCCAAGAAATGCGGCCATGCTAGTATTTGGGGATTTTTGGCTATCATCCCTTTCATCAACTTTATCGCTTTTGGTGTGCTGGCCTGGGGAAAAGGCCATGGTGGCGCCGCTACTCCGCCCGCCTATACGCCTGCGCCTGAACAGCAGCAGCCACATCAGCCTGTTGGTTAAGTTTTAGATTAAGCTGTTTTAGAATAGGTTGATCGAATTTTATTGCCGGTTGTCTTTATTTAAGGGCGACCGGCATTTGTTTATGGTTAGACAATGGTACCGTCCAACCTTACGTCATGCTGAGCGGATAAAGTCCCGTGGGAGTCGAAGCATGGCAGCCGATAACTACCCGCTGTCTTTCTCTCCCTTTCCCGCCACAAACGTATCAATAAACTCAAGCCAGCGTTTCTCTAATTTATCAACAGGTAGTCCGAATATTTTTTTCATATCATCATCTACATCGCCATCTGAGATATACAGCTCTCTCACTTTTTCAATTCCATAGCTATAAACTAAGTAGTCAACCAGAGAGGCCGCCTCGGCGCTCTGGAGCCGTTCTCTGTTTACGTCTATTGTTGTATCAACCAGCAACTCTCTCAAGGGAATGAAAACTCCGGAATCGATATGATCAAGAGTAAACTGATGATAATTCTGCTTGGAGCCATCCAGCAGGGCCACAATCCCATGCCAGAGAAATTTATGTTTTGGAAATTCGCTTTCCCATTTATACAATAAATGCTTGACCAGCGGCGGGCCATAAAACGACGGCAGCCAAAAGTGAATAGCCGTGCCGTCGGAATATGGGACAGCCTGTCCGGTGACATCGTGAGCGTGCCCTGTCCCCGTATAAAAATAGAAGATTAAGCTGTCGGGGGGAGTCGTATTTAGAAATTCACAAGCTCTCCTGCTCAGCGCCGAAAAAACTCTGGTCATTTCCGGAAATCTTTCCTCAAGCAAATGATTGGGTGGGTGAATAATTACTACATTGTTCTGACGGAATTTCTGCCAGCCCTTGTAAACAGTAAGGTTCTGATATAGATGAGATGAAGTTGCACTAGCTGGTATTGAGCTACCAGTATTGCTTTCACCCTTCTTATCGGAACATCCTGCCAGAAGCAAGACTATTAACAAAAAAATAAACCGATACGGCTCTGTCATTGCAAAATAGTTGCGGGATACTTTTTGGACAATACTCATTTTGACCGAATATAGTTAAGCCGGCAAAGAGAGTCAAATCGCGTGCTTATCTGAGCGGGAAAAATGCCTTGACTTAAATAGTAAATTTGGGCTGATTAAAATATTGGATAGAAACAAGTTAGGACTAATTTCGTAAATAACTCTAAACAGTTTTGGAGGCAAATAGCGATGAGACTTAGCGACCGTATTGAAAATGGCATTGTCATAATGGAGCCAAAGGGGAAAATAATGGGCGGCCCCGATGCAACTTTGCTTCATGACAAATTGCACGAGTATCTCGAAAACGAACAGCGTCAGATAGTCATTGATCTCTCTAAAGTAGAATGGATGAATTCTACCGGCCTGGGGATTCTCATTTCCGGCTACACTTCTCTCAAAAATCACAACGGCGCCCTCAAACTGGCAAATGTGACTGATAAGATCCAGTCTCTTTTGACAATCACAAAACTTATTACGGTTTTTGATACTTATGATTCTGTTGAAGATGCCATAGCATCATTTTCGAATTAGCTTTATTGATGAGACAACTCATCTGAACCCTTACATAAACTACAGAATCCGCAATTTCTGTTTTTCGGGAGACCTCTTTGCATGCAAAAACCTATAATAACCGGTAACCGCATTTCAATTCCATCGACTCAGGAGTACCTGCCGGATGTTGATATTTTCATTGAGGGGATACTACGTGGTTACGGTATCAATGAATCAATCATTGCTGACATAGCCATCTCTGTTTCAGAACTTGTAAATAATGCCATTGACCACGGCAACAAGAAGAATGAAGAGAAACGAGTGACAGTAACGATAGAAAAAAATTCTGGCGCGGTGTCTTTAATAGTAACCGATGAAGGTGCAGGATTTAATCCTGACGAGCTTGATGACCCTCTGGCCGAAGAGAATCTGCTTAAAGAAGTAGGACGCGGGATATTTATTGTACGGACACTAATGGATACAGTAGACATAGCACCTTCTAAAGCAGGCACCATAGTAACTTTCACCAGAGCTCTAAAATAAAGGCCGCATTATCGGACCGAACGGATGAGCTTTAACCTCTTTAATACAATCCTTTTGTTCGTATCAAGCGGATTTCTAATATTTCTTGCACTGACAGTAATACGCGACAATCTACGCAGCAGACTAAACCAGGTGACGGGTACTATGTTGTTTTTTGCCGGACTTGGCCCTTTGTTTTTGGCACTTGGGCAGGTTATTAATCTCTCGACACCGGTTTATGTAGATTTCGAAGATATCCCGATATATAACCTGAACAGAATTTGGGAGGTTTTCTTCCCGTTCCTGTTGCTTTTTGCCTGGACATATCCGGAGGATAGGCTCAGACATTTCCGCTATCGCTGGATCAAGTATGCTGTTTTCATTCCCCCTTTCATTCATATTTTAGTATTAATCTATTACGATTCTATCGTTTTGTTTCTAAAATTCTTTGAAGCAGCGGGCACCAGCGAAGGCCTCAGCAGTTTGATTTTGAAGCCTTTGGCAACGTTCTTCTCATGGCTTCAGATTTTATTCAGCATAATCAGAACATATCATGCCGAAATATTTTACTTTGCATATCTTTTCTATGTTGGATTAGCGGTTTATAACCTAAAAACCAGCCTTGAGCGTTTAATAAGCGCCAGCCTGCGAACCCAGGCAACCATAGTATTGCGGGGCTTAATTTTATCATTGGGTATACTTGCCCTGACACTAATCGGGTTTGAGTTCCTTACGGTAGATTACGCTGACAGCCTGTTTACGGCTGGAATAATATTGTCCACCCTGGTTGGCTCTATAGCTGTCGCTTATGCAATAATACGCTATCAGTTCTTAAACGTCCGCTTAGTCTTGAGGCAATCGTTTGTTTACACTATAACTTACTCAATTCTGGTCGGTACTTTTGTAGTCCTTATCATAAAATCGCGTGAGATAGTCGAACCTCTGTTTGGCCAGCAGGCCGAAATTTTCGGCTACGTACTTATTGTTGTCCTGCTTCTTCTTTTCTTGCCGTTGGGTAACTGGATTGATAATCTGATACGATCAATTTTTATAAGGAGTCGTACTGATTATCGAAATGTATTGGAAAGATTTTCAAGGCAAATTATTTCTGTCCTGGACCCAAAACAACTGCGAGAAATCATCCGTGAAACTATGCAAACTTCCCTTTTGGTTGATACTGTCTATTTCGTAATGTTCGATGATAGTGTAGAAGAGTACGTGCTTTTTCCAAATGAAAGATTTTCTAAAAGGGTGATCCTTGCCCGTGACGACCATATGCTATCGGCTGTAAATACTCTAACAGGTCCCGAATACGTTCACACTCTTGGCAATTACGGCTACGACGTTCAGCTTGCGCGAGAGTTAGACGAGAGAAATGTCCGGTTGGTTCTGCCGATGAAAGAAGGCGAGCATCTGCTTGGATTTCTTGGACTGACCGATAAAGCCGCCGGCTACAGGTATACCTCGGAAGATTTCAACCTCCTGAAAGTTCTTTCTAATCAAATGGTAACGGCGCTCATTAATGCCAGACTATACGTAGAATCAATAGAAAGATTGAAACTTCAGGAAGAAGTTTCGATGGCACGTCAGATTCAGCTGGAACTGCTCCCTTCCGCTCCGCCGAAGTTTGAGAACTTAAAGATTTCAGTTCACTCGGAGCCATCGCGGACTATAGGAGGAGATTTCTATGATTTTATACAATTGAAAGACAACCGGCTGGGCATCGTCATCGCGGACGCCTCCGGAAAGGGAATGCCGGCGGCATTAATGATTGCACAGATACAAGCGATGATTAGAAGCGAAGTTAATAATAATATCCCGATAGCGCAGATGCTCAAGAATATTAACGAGCAGATGTCGGCCTCCACTTCACCGGAAAAGTTTGTCACTTTATTTTATGGTGAGCTAAACCCAAACACAGGCGAATTTATTTATTCTAATGCCGGACACAATTATCCCGTCTTAGTCAGAGCTGACAAACGAATTGAGCATCTAGAAACAGGCGGAACTGTCATAGGAGCAATCCCTGATCTGGAATACCAATCGGCTTCGGTCAGGCTTGGTCCGAACGACTTGCTGTTCTTATTTACCGATGGCCTCTCTGAAGCCCAGGACGAAAACGATGTGGAGTATGGTGAGGAACGTATAAGAAATATTCTTTGTGAACAATTACATAATGACCCCGAAAAACTTATAGGAACTTTAATTAAAGATGTACGCGCTTTTGATCCTACCAGCCCGCCCCGTGATGACACTACCATAATCGCCTTGAAAATGAATCATCAGAACCGATGAAAAATTCAAACGCAATCAGAGAATTTGACGAAGCTAAACTTTTCGCCAGGAAAAAGAAATTTGGCGGATACAATTTTTGTCCTTATTGCGCAGCTGAACTCGAAAAAGAGAATTTGGACGGACATGACAGACTTATCTGCAGCAGTTCAGACTGCGACTTCGTTTATTATCATAATCCTGTACCTGCTGCCGGTGCAATTGTTATAAATGACGGTAAAATCCTGCTGGTTAAAAGAGCACATCCTCCCCGCCTTGACTGGTGGTGCATCCCGGCAGGCTTCATGGAATGGAACGAACACCCACGGGATACTGCTACTCGCGAAGTAAAGGAAGAGACAGGACTGATAGTCAAACTTAACTCTCTGTTTGACCTCTATTCCGGAGATGACGACCCGCGCACGAACGCAATCCTGGTCTTGTATCTGGCAGAAGAGATCGGCGGCAAACTGCAGGCATCAGATGATGCCAGCGAAGTGCGCTACTTTGCTGAAGACGAAATGCCGGAAGAGCTGGCCTTTGCATCGCATAACCAGGCTATTTCTGATTATCTTTCCAGCCGCTGATATTTTTATTTCGTTCACTCTCGTAACTACTTGTATAAAACACAAACTTGACATGTTGAGCCGTCGCCTGTTTTATGGCAGGGTGGTTTTAATGATTGAAAGACTTATGAAAAGATTTCTTATACTATTATTGGCCGTGCCGGTGCTATTAATCCTTCCGGCCGACTCATTGGCACAGTACAAAGATTATCTGAAGCAGAACTCGAAAGCAGAATATTTTTCTGTCTCATTTAACAGTCAGACCGGCTGGCTTGTTTTGACTGTATACGAAGAAAAAACAACCAGTATCAAAGTTCCTATAACAGATATCCAAATATCGGCCGAACGGGCAGTGCTAGCTGAAGATATTATCTTTGAAAGCCAAGGTCTTTTGTGCAAGGGTGTCATATATAAATATGATGAAATTTCCTCAACGGAAATCAAAGAGAGTGAAGATTCTGTAACTATCATGTTCTATAAATTATCGGGCTCAAATACAAAACTTTCCCGGACAAGAAGGGGCAATCTCTTTTCATTCTCGAAGACTTTGACAGTCGGATATGATACTTTCATACGGGGCGCAGCAATTTCTATTTTGGGAAACATAAAAATTGACGGCGAAGTAAACAAAGATATCATCTCCCTTTTTGGGAATATCAATCTGACCAAAGGCGCCGTTGCCAGAGGAGATATTGCCTCGGTTACCGGCGAAATCGAAATAGAAGAACAGGCTGCTATCTATGGCGAAGTTTACTCAGGCACCGCAAAAATTGATTCACGCCGGTTTAAATTCTATCGCGGACATAAATTCACCCAGGGAGTGATGCTTAACTATAACAGAGTAGACGGCTTATTATTGGGCGGTAAGTTCGGCTTTGAGCACAAGGATTCACTGATTCCTGCCGTCAATGCCGGCATTGGTTATGCTTTTGAATCTAAAAGGATGAGATACTTTTTTGAAGCCGAACAATATATCTGGAAACAGTATCTCTTGAGAATCGGTGGCCGCTTTTACAGAAAACTTTCTTCAGAGGATGACTGGCTTCTGGGCAATAGCGAAAATACTGCTTTTGCCCTGATAGCCAGGGAGGATTTCAAAGACTATTACGAATCAGAAGGGGCCGGCGGCTGGATTAAAATGTCACCGGCCAAAGAATTTTTATTAAAAATTAGCTACGATAACTATGACACCCGTTGGTTTAAATCGCAAGAAAAGCTGTGGTCGCTGTTCGGAGGAAGCAAACTTTTCAGGGAAAACTTCAGCAGCGTTGAACCGACTTTTAGGGCCGCTGGTCTGCTGGAGTTAGATTCCATTCATAACGGTGCGGTTTCGGTTGAATTTTCTTATGATGACCGGCTTAAAGACGAAGACAATATCTTGTCAGGCTGGAAATTTCTGGGGAATTTAGAATGGTCCAGCGATGGCTTATCATCCGACTTTGACTACCGCAAATACACCTTTCAGGTCATTCGGTATCAGAAAGTTAACAGAATTTCTTCGGTCCGTCTCAGGGCCGTCCATGGCAATAGCGATGGCTACCTGCCAATGTACAAGCGGTATTTCATAGGAGGACTGGGCACCCTGCCGGGCTATAACCATAAAGAAATGATTGGCAGTCGTTTCTGGATGCTCAATTCTGAGTACCGCGTAGGACTTACCAAACAACATTTTTCGAATTTTATATTCATGTGGGATATAGGGCAGATTGCCAACAACAGCAGATCGGACGACCAGACAGAGATTAAGCATAGTGTAGGATTAGGCTTGGATTTCAGCGGGTTGAGAGTGAATTTTAGCAAGCGCTTAGACGGTCAAGAAGAACGAGACATCAAAATTCATGTAAGATTTTCATCTTCGTTTTGACCCTCCTCTATCAGAGTGTTCCACAATAAGTTAGCCGGCGGACCTCAGTCGCTGTAACAAAACGAAACAGTTTAGCCCCGTTTCTCTCGTTTATCCCCTACATCCGCATAAGACTAAGAAAAGGGCGCTAAGAAGCCGATACTTTAACTGAATAAATTCATGGGGATAAGCCTGCCCTTTTGGGTAGAAATATCCTCTAACATCTAAGAGAAACAGCGAATGAAAACCAAAGATAGAACAGAACTGGACTCGGGACAGACAGAGATCTTTGCCGATTTAGAAGCAACTCTGGAACAGGTCGCCGAAACTAATCCGCGCATCAGCGACGAACCGACAGAGCCTGGGAAAAACATGCAGGACCTCAGGGCGTTGCTCGAAGTATCTCTGGCAACTAATTCATCTCTTGTTCTGGATGACGTTCTTCAGATTGTAATGCACAAAGCAATTGAGCTAATGAAAGCAGAACGTGGATTAATAATGCTGCTTGATGAAAAAGGTGAACTTCGGACTCGCTGCGCTTTCAATCTTTGTAAGGAAGAAATGAATCAGGATGACTTTCAGATATCGAACTCCATAGCATACGCAGTAGCCCGGACAGGAAAATCAAAATACATTTCCGATGCACTCTCTGATAAGAAATACGCTCAGCAAAAATCAATCGTAGAGATGCATTTACATTCAATTATGTGCGTTCCTATAACTATTAAAGAAAAAGTTATCGGCATTATTTATCTGGATAATTCTATAGAGACCCGTATGTTTCTCAAATCCGACCTTTACATCTTTGAACTTTATGGTCAAATGGTCTCAAACGCGCTTCACAATGCAGAAATCTATGAATCGCTTTTGGTGATGCAACGTTATAACGAATCCGTAATTGAAAAATCACCTATCGGTCTGGTTGTTCTGAACAGCAAAGCCTGTATATCAAAAATAAACTCAGTAGCACTGGAAATATTGGAACTAAATAAAAGCCAGATAAGATTCGGCGGAGATGATTCCCAAGTAACAGCATTCCTTGATATACTGCCTGAAAAAGAGAGACCTCGCTGGCAGTTCATGATTGAAACTGTATTGTCCGGCAATGAAGATTTCTCAGAGCCCAGATATTTCCATAATACCGGCTACGATGAAAAGGCCCTGTCGATTAAGATATCTCCTATCACTACCTTGCCCGGCGGAGGGGATGGAATAGTCATGACAATTGAAGATATTACAGAAAAAGTAATAATGGAAAAATACGTCATCCTGTCCGAAAAGCTCGTCGCCAAAGGAGAAATGGCAGCCTCGATAGCACATGAACTTAATAACTACCTGGCTATCGCCTCTAACAACGCCGAGCTATTGTCAATGAATGTTGAAAAGAAAAGTTATGACAAAGCAAAATTTAACGCCAGTTCAATTGTCGACAATGTCTTTAAGATTAAACGGTTCGTGGACAGCTTGATGGATTCCTCAATGCCCGAAACAGAATATGTCAGCTATAATATCAAGCACTTAATTGAAGATCTCTTGTTCTCTCTTCGGGTACAGCCAAGATTTAAGAGTATCAACTTCTCTCTGGATATTGCTCACGATATTCCCAATATTGAAATGGATGTAGGTCAGATTCAGCAGGTCTTGATGAATCTCTTAAATAACGGCGCCGACGCAACTGAAGAGCGTGCCCTGGTAGAGCAAAAAGCCGGCAATAAATATAAACGGGAGCTGACAATTAAGGCTAACTATGTCAAGGCCAGCGAAAAAATAATTTTGGAAATTTCTGATAACGGCATTGGCATGACAGAAGAAACGATGAAGAAGCTTTTCTCGCTGCACTTTACTACCAAAAAGAACGGTCACGGACTGGGTCTGGTAAATTGCCAAAAGATAATTGAGCAGCATCAGGGTAAGATTGTCCCGGAGTCAAAACAGGGCGAAAGTACGACATTTGCGATTAGCCTGCCCAGGCAGCAACGCAAATAAATTAACGGAAACCTCTCTATGATAAATATACCCGGGCTGACAATTGGAAGTCAGTTGGGAGAAGGCGGAACCGCTCTGGTAACAAGAGCCTTCTCAGAGCAGTTAAACCGGGATGTTGCGCTCAAATACCCCCTGAATGAACAGAAACACTCGATTGCCGAGTTTCAGAAACTTGCTCAGCGGGAGAATGATCTTGTCAGGGAAATCCATTTCCCGGGCATTGTACAAATTCATTCATTTTCAAAAACTCCGCCCTATCTACTGCTGGAGCTCTGTAGTGGAGAGACGCTGGATAAAATCGGCAAAGTAGAGAATTCCCAGACTCTGCTTAATTTGATTTCTGCAATTTCAATTGATTTGGAATTCATGCGCATCGTTGGATTAATACATTGTGACCTCAAACCAAATAATATTTTTCTCCCGGCAGACAGGTCGCAAATTGGAGGCGACAAATTATTTTTTCTAAAGTTGTCAGATTTCGGCTTAAGCAAAATTGAGTCTGAGCCGGCATCTGCCAAGGTCGGACACGGCACTATCGGCTATGCCGCACCGGAAACCCTGGCCGGCTCGACCATCTCTCATAGATCTGACCTTTTTTCGCTGGGTGTTATAGCTTACGAACTGGCGACAGGCTTTCACCCATTTATTCATGGAGAATCAGACCCGGTCAGAATCGAAAGCCGGGTGCGCGAAGAGACTCCTCCAGCCGTTTCAGATTACAGAAGTGACCTGCCTGCCCAGTTCTCGAATTTAGTAGATCAGCTGTTGTCAAAAGAAATTTGTGACCGCCCGGAAACTGCCTGGTCTGTCTGTCAGAAACTCGAGGATATCGGATGTCTGTATCCGTTCAGAAAAGTATTGTCTCCCTCGCTGTTTGTAAAAAATGCCGGCAACTACCAGCAAGCCATATCATTTCTAGATATAAATAATAGACAGACCGAATTTCTCGAAAACATTACAGGACAAAATAAAGACAGACTAAGGCTGATACTCAGAGCAAACTTTGAGAGAAATAATCTAGAATACAAAAGCGGCCGATTTTCTTTCGCATCAAGAATCTACTGGCCAGCCAGACTCCGCCGGCAAGTACTCAAATTTTTTTCCGCTTCAAAATTCGGGTTAAAAAAAGCGATAGTAGCGGCAGCTATAGCCAATGACAGAGAATCCGGAAAAAATATTCCTCCGGGGACCTCTGCCCTTTTTCAAATTCTGTTAAGCAATGCCTTTATCAGGCGGATGTCGCTAAGAGTGGCAAGTGAATCAGAGCCTAAAGGACGGCCGGAACGGACAGCCAAATTGTATCTGAAAGCCGGTCAACTTGACGAGGCCTGCTTCCATGCTCAGATATTCGCCGAGAGTGCAGTCGATACTTATGAAATAGAAAGAAGCCTTCAACTCATCGACCGCCTGGTTGATTTCGCCCACTCAAGAAAAACCGAATTTGACACCATCAGACTGCAAATGATCAAAGGTGACTTTTTGAGAAACAGCGGTCTGGCAGACGAAGCAACCCAAGCCTATCAAAATATCGTAGAACTTTACCGGGGCAAGCCCGAGGACAAGCTATTGGCCGAGGTTTACCGCGATCTCGGAAGAATACAGAAATCCAGACAAGAATTTGATTCAGGCATTGAATTTCTCAATAAAGCGATGGCAATCTACAGCCGCGAAAACGACGAACTGGAAATTTCGATAACGACTAAAGATATGGGAAGTCTCTATTGTGTAGCTTCAAAACTTCCGGAAGCCATCAAGTACTACCGCCGTGCCTTGCGCATACAGAGAAAATTGAACGCTATTTCCGACGCTTCCACGACACTTCACAATATCGGCTCTATTTATGGCATGATGGGAAGACTGAGCCGAACCATTTGGCTTCTAAATATTACTCTCAAAATGAAACGCGAGATAGGTGACCAGGGAGACATTGCCAGAACCCTGAATAATCTCAGCTACGCCCACCAGCTAAGCGGGCAGGTATCGGAGTCGGTCCGTTACATCAAGGAAGCTGTAAATATCAACCGTCGCATTGGCAACAAGAAAGAACTGCTGCATAACCTTTGGAATCTTTCTGAAATTATGGCAAAAACGGGGCGGTTATCAGAGTCGATCGAATTTGTACAGGAAGGTCTGGAGCTGTCATTAGAACTTAATTTGAAGCCCTCTCAGGGTCACTTCAAGAAGAGTCTGGGTAATATAATGCACCGGCTGGGACGGTATTCGGAAGCCGAAGATGCTTATGATGAAACTGAAGAAATCATTGAGGGAATCGACGACCGAGTTCTTGAGATAAGGTTGTTGACCGACAGGGCTCTGCTTAGATACGAAATCGGAGATTATAAGCTGGCTGCAGGGCTGGCGCAACAAGCTTATGAAGAAACCTTGGCGCTCAAAGCCAAACCGGAAGCAATGGTTGCGCTGCTGGTTCTAATTAAAGCGACAGGCAAAGAAAGCTACATTGTCAGCGCCCGTACATTGGTTGAAGAACTCAAGCTGGAGAGGGAAAAGATACTGGTTGAATACAACTACGTTCAGTATTTGCTGCAAAAAAGAAACTTCGAATCAGCCGTTGAAATCGTCGAGAAGTATTTGCCCAATTTACCCGAAATTCATGAAGATATAGAACTGGCAGGGTTATTGAACGCAGCCGCCGAAGTATACTCAGGTGATAACAAAATTGATCGAGCCGTCTCAATTTTGAAAAATTCTGAGGCACTCGCCAATGCTGCCGGACTTGTAGCTGATGAACTAACTTCGCAGTCACTACGGGGCAGCATCGCCTTTGATCAAGGCGACTATGAACTGGCCTATACGCAATACAAAAAAGCGCTGATTCTTTGCAAACAAATGGCAAAAAATATCCAAAGAAAAAAAGATCTAAAACTGTTTATGAATAAAAAAGAAATTAAGAGAGTTACTGATGGGATAAGACTTTTAGGCGAAAAAATGGTCACGAAAAAGAAAGCAGGCGTGTGAACCACGCCTGCCTTACAAGTGAACTAATCGTTCAAAACCGAACTAGTTCTCAGTCAATGCTCCATCCATATGGAGCAATACGAGCTTCAAGAACTTCGACGGTCAGTTTGTAGTCATTCATTGCCAACCACCTCCTTATTAGTTCATTCTCCGCTGGTCATTCAGCCGAAGAATTTTTTTCAACATCCTATTACAATCGCCGCAAATATAATTCTCATACAAATTCTGTCAAGAGAATTCTCTAGCCTTTATCTTAATTACAATGTGATGCGAAAATAGTTGGATTGTTTCAGCTGGAAAATTTTTCCGTATTTTCCATATTGTAACTCACCACCAGGACCAAAACTCGACTCTGATAAACGATGAGACTTTACGCAAGGCGAGATTATACAATGACCTTGTGCCTATTTCTATCTTGGCATAGCCGGTCATGCCGTTATAGAGAAGGTCGTCCTCGTTTTCGGCTACAACTGAAACCATGAAAAAAGCCCTGTTATCAAGCTTTGTGGCCTCTCTTGGAATGTGAACCACTTTCCCGGTAAAGACTTTATTTGGGCAGGAACGAACTTTTAGCATTACTGGCATATCAAGTTCAATTAAGTGGATATCAAAATCAGAGACAGGAACCAGAATTTCGACCTGGCGATTGTCCACAATCGACATCAGATTAGAACTTCCGGGAATAGCAGAAACCATCCCTTCAATCGGGGTAATAATTACCTGGGCTGCCAGTTGCTCATCTAAGAACTGCAAACGGGCTTTCTGCTTGCTGATATCGGCCAGAATAACTACTTCCTCTTCAGGTCTGGGAGGGGATTTGAGCAGCGCCAACGTTGCTTTCTTATTAGAAAGCTCAGATTTGGATATTTCAAGTGAAGATTCTGCAGATTCTAACTTCGCTGTCGTTTCAAGCTTTTTCGACAAGAGCTCCTTTACGCGATTATAATTGCGCTGAAGCTGCTCAACTTTTGTTTTGGCCGCCTCCACCTGAGCAGTAGCTTCTTCAACCTCTTCTTTCTTGGGAGCTGCTCTGAGAAGCGCCAGCAGGCCTTCCAGACGCTCTAACTCGGAATTTGCGCCTAATATGTCGTTTGTGACCTGATTAGAGGTCAACGTGGCCAAAGTATCTCCCGGTATGACAAACTGCCCGTCCTTGACTCGTGGCACCAGCTCTAGTACAGCCATATCCGTTGAAGCCATTTGCAGATAGCTGGCTTTGCTTTCGGGATTGTCACCACCGCGGTGGAGCTTGCTTTCTAAGAGCCCAAATTCATTTAGCCTAAGATTAAACTCTACGATCGGCTTTATGCTGACTTCACCTGAGACTCTATGGGGAAACTCTATTATGAAGAATGCTACTACAAAAATGGCCAGACCTGTTACGTACTTCAGAAGCCGCAACGGTTGTTTGAAAATATTTTTCATATAAATCAAGTGTTGAGCAGTTCCGCTTAACAGACTGCCGATATTCTTTCTTAAGCTAAAAAATAACAAAGCAGTCAGCAACAGGAATCCTGCCCCGCCATATCGGGCTATCAGAAAAGAACCGACCAGATAGAGGATAAACCCAATCAAGGCTCCCGAGTAAATAAGTGCCAAAAAAGCATACCAGAAGAAGATTCTGCGCTCTCTGGCTGCTATTTCTAACTTTTCAATCGGCCAGCCCAGAAATCTTCTCTTAAAAAGATTTCCTATATAAGCGAATGCTTTTGACCTGAGATTAGGGATATCCAGCCAGTCAGACAAAAGATAGTAGCCATCGAGCTTAATCAGCGGATTAAAGTTAAACAGAAAAGTTATGAAAGTGACCAGGATAATCAGGTAGGCGATATTGTTGACAAAACTTCCAATCATTGTCACCCGCCAGATACCAACAGCCAAAGCAAACAGAATCATTTGAAAATATGGACCGGCGGCTGTAACTGCTAAGCGGTGTGATTTTTTTTCAAACAGCCAGGCATCGGAAAGATTAGAATAAAAGCAGGGCTGAAAGTACATTAGCAGAAATCCAATTTCCCGGACTTCTCCCCCAAAATAGCGACAGATAATAGCGTGCGAAAATTCGTGCAAGATGACAATTATAAACAGCGATATTACGATTGCTATAATTGAGCCAAAGTTGAAAATGGCGTTTAAGCTAAAACTGAACTGGCTCTGGTTGGCGACAAATAAAACGACACCGGCAATTATTATCAGCGTGGATAGTATGAACCAAAAAAGAGAGTGAAACGGCTGATAGAGTTTTAGCAGGATGTTTAGTAGTTTGGTCGGGTCGAACGCTTTTAATTTTATGAACAGTAATCTGGAAAATAGTGATTCTTCTTTACGGGTCTGGTAGCTGGCGCGGGAAATCTCCTGCTCGGAGCGGTTGGTTTCTAAGAAGAAAAGTTTATCAAGCTGCTCTACAAAAGCTGCCACATCTTCTTTTTGAATGTTAAGCTGAAACTTTGCTTGAAACCGCCTGGCTATTGATTCAGGCGAACTGGCGCCATCAAGCTGCTCTGCCAGCCAGTATTCCGGCTGGCGCAGTCTGAAGAACCTGGCAGTTATGGGGTCTTTGATATTATATACAGTCTGTCCGTCGATATCGGCTGTTGAAATAATCAAATCTGAGCGTAATTTAGGAAGACGTGACATATTAAAATTTAATTGTTAACTTAAATAAGTGCAAGATTTGAAAGGGCTCCTTAAGAGAAGAATTTTAGCTTGTTGACTGATAAATTCAATAGGAATATAATGATTCGTGTCTTTACGGAAAAATAGCTTAAAGATTCTTGACTCCGATTCTTTGAAATTGGTTACTCTCATTTTACTTTCTGCTCTTGTCTTTTTTCGCTCACTGAGCATTTATTTTGTCGGTGATAATCTCGATCATATAGATTCCGCCTGGCAGAGCCTGACCGATTTATCTTTTCACTACTTCCGCCCATTATCAGTTTTCACACTCATCATTGACAAATTCTTTTGGGAATACGATTTCACGGGCTATCATCTTACAAATCTAATTTTGCATACAACCAATACTCTACTTGTTTATGCTCTGGCAAAACATTTTTTTAACACACGTTCAATAGCCTTTGTCTCGGCACTTTTGTTTCTGCTGCATCCGATACACAGCAGTTCCATTTACTGGATTTCAGGTCGGGCAGATATGATATGTACCGGCTTTTATCTGGCCGGGCTTATTTTCTTCATCAGTTACAAAAAATCTGAAAGTAAAAGAGCAATGCTGTATTCGATAGCCTGCTATCTATTGGCTCTGCTCTCGAAAGAAATGGCAATCTCATTTCCGCTTGTTATTTCAGTTTTTGTGATGATATTTGGCTTTGACAAAGGGCAAAGAATTAGAGATGCAATTCGGATGACCTGGCCATTCTGGGCTTTAACTGCTGTATACCTGACGTTTAGATTTGCAACTGCTGGGGCGAGTATTCTGACCGGTAATGTTCATACCAATATCGACCCGTTTATCCTCTTGAAAAATACAGCAGCCTTTTTAGGACTTCTCGTAATCCCTGGTGGACATATTGAAATTGGAAATTTTCTCAATACAAACCCCCTTGTTTTCTTAGCCTTGTCAATCATAGTAATTGTATTCCTATTATTGTTTGCTAAGCTATTCGCTAAGCAAAAGGAATTATTGTTTTTCTCTTTTTTTGTTTTACTGGCTATTCTTCCTGTCATTCGCCTGACAATGCGCTGGTACCTGTACCTGCCGTCTGTGGGGTTTTGTCTTGGTTTGGGATATCTATTCTGGAAACTTAAGAATTTAAACGGCCACTATAAAAAAATTGCTTACTTTCTTCTGGCGGTTATAGTACTAACATATTCATCCTTTCTAATAATCGAGCAAAACCGCTGGCTGAAATCTGGCCTAATTTCAAGACAAGTATCATATCAAATTGCTGAGAAGATTGCCGAAAAAAAGATTGACAAATTTATGCTGCTAAGCGTTCCGGCAGAATACAAAGAAACGCCCGTATTAATCCACGGCCTTGAGCCGATAGTAAATTTCCGCTTGAGGTCAGAATTTGACTATAGCAAACTTGTCGAAATAAAGTCTCTGACCCAGGTGTCTATTCACGGCGAATATGAACCTGCTTTTGTCAGGATTTCCGTTATCGATAGTATTTCCTCAAATCTTTCACTCAAGCGCACGAACTCTTTTTTCATCTTTCCTGAGCAGCAAGATCTAATAAGTCAAAAAGCTGTGATTAAAGTCGGCACAAAAATCTCTTATGTCACTCACGAATTGACTGTCTTGGAATTAAATGACGCGGGGCAGGCAATTAGATTGAACTGTATTATCAAAGATTTGACCTGGGAAGTATTCGAATGGAAATCGAATATTCTGATGGCATTGAAACTGCCTAAAATTGAATAGATATTTTATTATCTTCTTAAAGTCTCTATCAGCTGTCTGTTGTAATAATCAAGCAAAGTCTCTCGTCTGACAACAGCGACAACTTTCTCTTTACCGGTTTCTCCGGTTACGACCGGCAGCATCCGTAAATCTTTGACACCAAACAGTTGATATGCTTTTTCCAGGGTGTCGTCGCCTGCCACCACTAAAGTATCCGGCCGGACCAAATCCTGGGCTATTATCAAATAGTCAAGAGAGTGCTGGCTCAAGTGCGCTCTTATATCCTGAAAAGAGATAACACCTTTGAGATGCTGATTATCATCAATTACCACAAAATATGATTCGTTGGTCTGTTCTAATTTTTGAAAAATACCGGCCAGAGGTGTCGCCGAAGTTATCGTTTCAAAGTTCGGGTCCATGATTTCTGAAACTTTGTGGGCCCGAAGGATATTGACATCTTTACCGCCGCGGATATCAATGCCTCTCTTAAACAATTTTACGGTGTAGATAGAATGGGGGAAAAGCCTGCCGGCTACTAAGGCCGCAAAGACAACCGTCACCATCAGCGGCAGAATAATCCGATAGTCAGAGGTCATTTCAAAAATTATCAGAAGAGCTGTCATCGGTGCATGAGTTGTTGCCGCCACCATTCCGGCCATGCCTACCAGAGCGTAAGCTCCCGGAGAGGCGGTAGTTCCCGGAAACAGATAATTGACTAAAAAGCCAAAGGCCCCTCCGGCTACCGCACCCATAAAGAGCGATGGCGCAAAAATACCCCCGGAGTTGCCGGAACCGAGTGTCAGACCTGTAGCTAAAATTTTCATAACCACCAAAATCAGCAGAATCGCCACTCCCATTTCTCCGTAAAGTGTCAAACGAATAGTTTCGTAACCGTCAGCCAAAACTTGCGGATAAGCCAGAGCAATAATTCCCAGCAGCAGCCCGCCCAGAGCAGGTTTAGCCCAGCCGGGCAGGAATTTGATCTTCTCAAACACAGTTTCAAACCAGTCCAGCGTGCGTGTAAAGCCCACCCCCAGAGAGCCCATGACGCCGCCCATGGCCATGTAAAGCGGAATCTCCCAGGCCGAAACCAGCGAGTATTCGGGCACATCAAAAGCCGGATGATCGCCGAGAACTGATCTGGTCACCACCGAAGCAACTACCGAGGAAAGAATCACCGGCGAAAAAGTTTTGATAGTAAAATCACCTAAGATAATTTCTAGCGAAAATATGACTCCTGCTATCGGTGCATTAAATACCGAAGCAATCCCGGCGGCAGCGCCACAACCGACTAAGATCTTAACGCGGTCACCGGACATTCTGAAAAGCTGACCGATGGTAGAGCCGATAGCCGAACCAATTTGCACAATTGGTCCCTCTCTGCCTGCTGAACCGCCCGAGCCGATGCAGATAGCCGAAGCAATAGTCTTGGCCACCGCGACTCTCGGACGAATAATACCACCCAGACGCGCTACTGCGTTCATTACCTCGGGTACTCCGTGCCCTTTGGCTTCACGCGCAAAATTATAAACAATAGGACCAACTAACAGTCCGCCCAGTAAGGGAATAAGCGGCAGCCAGAATTTTATGCTGCCTTTGCCCATTACCCCTGTCAGCACCTGATCGGTCAATCCAAAAAAGATGCTGTTGAAATATTCAATCAGCGCAATAAAGCCCAGGGCGCCGAGGCTGGTGGCCAGGCCGACTACAATCGACAGCACAATCAACAGGTTGGTGGTAGTGAACTTAAACTTATTTAATATTCTCTCAATTCTCATTTCGGATGCTAAGCTATTCAGAATCGTCTATCTCTTCAAGAATTAAATCTTCATTTTAGACAGTCGCTTGACTTGTCCGGCCAAATGCCCGATTTTTGCACGTTGCTGATTCCAAATTATGCAGATTGAAAGAGGTAAAGATTGCGTAGCAGCGCTGATGTTGTCATTATCGGCGGCGGAATTATCGGTTTCTCCGTTGCCTTTCATTTAGCCAGAGCCAAATTCGGCCAGATTGTTCTGGTCGATAAAGGATCAGTTATCGGCGATGGTTCCACCTCACAGGCGGCCGGTGGCATCAGGGCACAGTTTGCTCAGAAAGCCAATATAGAGATGTCCATAATTTCTGAAAATTTCTTTGAGAACTTCAAAGAAGAAACCGGCCATGATGCATTTTTTGAGCAGGTCGGCTACCTCTTTTTGCTTTCAGATGATGACGAAGTAAGTTCATTCAAAGAAAGCTGCGAGCTTCAGAAATCTCTCGGTCTGCCGGTCGAACTATTAAAACCTGACGATATTGCCAAAATTGTGCCCCATGTCAGACTCGACGATATCAAGCTAGGCACATTCTGCGAAAAAGACGGCATCTCCGACCCGTGGGAATTTTTGAGCGGCTTTGAAAAAGCTTCCAAACAAATGGGTGTGGTGGTCGAGCTGGAGGCTGAAGTGGAGTCAATCGATGTTGAATCCGGCAAAATCAGCGGAGTGCGAACCAAGCGAGGTCATATCAAAACTCCGATAGTGATCAACTGCGCCGGACCTTTCGCTAAGAAAATTGCTGAAATGGTTGGCGCCGAGGTCAAAGTTGAGCCGTATAAAAGACAGATAGTCAATACTGCTGAACTGACCTTCGTAAAACCGGGTATCCCGATGGTTGTCGATGTAAAATCCGGACTGTACTGTCACAAAGAAGGCAGCGGCCTCTTATTGGGCTGGGCGGATAAAGAGAGAGAGCCATCGTTTGATATCTCAGTTGAGCCGGATTATACCGATGCGATTTTAGAAAGGGCGCTTGACAGAATTCCCCAGCTTGAAACAGCAGAGATCGCTAACCAGTGGGCCGGGCTTTACGAAAGCACGCCTGACCATCAGGCAATAATCGGCTGGGAGTCGAAAGTTGAAGGAATGTTTCACTGCTGTGGCTTTTCCGGGCATGGCATAATGCATGCACCGGCAGCCGGGCTGGTTACTGCGGAAATTCTTGCAGGTAAAGAGACCACGATCGATATTTCTTCTTATGCTCCTGAGCGGTTTGCTAAAGGGGAATATGTAGTAGAATCAAATGTGATTTGATTTTTAGAATTGAAAAATGAATAAGAAAATCAGACATTTACTCTCGGTATCAATATTGATTGTTCTTGGAGTCCTTTATCAAGACTCATATTCAGGTACATTCAATTCTTATGAGACAAAAGAGCTAAATTTTACCATAAAAAGTGACTCTTTACGACTATATGCTGACTTGCATGTTCCCCCATTTTTAGAAAACAGACCTTTGGTAATAGCCCTGCATATGAATCGGAGCAATTCACGAAGCTATGATGATTTCATTTTATTTGTTGATGATAATCTTTGTGGTGGCAATCCGGCGAAAGTATTCTATTGCCCTTATATTGTTGCCTTTGACCTTAGGGGCCATGGACGTTCTACAACAAAAGGACAGAATACAACTACCTACAAAGACAGAGATGAGAATGAATATAAGAAAATTCCCTCCGATATCGCGTACGCAGTTAACAAAATGCTCTCGGACACTTCCTTGAATATTGATACTAATAGGATTTATATTATTGGGGCTTCTGTCGGTGCAAATGCCGCAATGATGCTTACAGAACATTTGCCTATTGTTTCAAAAGTAGTCATGCTCTCGCCTGGAGAAAAATATATAGGACTCAAACCAGCCCGGGCACTGAAACAGTTTGACGGAGAAGTATTGATATTTGCAGGCAAAGAAGATAACTACTCTTACCATTCTTCACGGAATTTTACAGAAATTGATACAACCAGAATAAAATTAGAAGTACTTGAAACGGGAAATCACGGAACCAATATCATCAATAATGATTCAACTGCAATGAAACGCATGGTGAATTGGTTACTATTATCTAAGTAGCAAATAAACATCTAAGGCTCTTCGCCCTCTGACAAATCAAGCATAGAAGCGCCGTCGGTGTACTCTACTGTACGTGAGTGGGTCAGTTTCAAAAGTTTCTGAGTAATTTCTTTGATCTTCAATGCAGATGCTTCTACAACTCTTAGTTTACTGATAGTATCCGGGTTTAAGTTTTCCTGCTTTGCCAGAAGAAGCTGCACGTTACCAAGTATAGCCGTCAGCGGATTATTGACTTCGTGGTTTACTGT